>CAZEQA010000015.1:3551-7589 GCA_964514265.1 uncultured Planctomycetia bacterium
CTTGAATGACCTGCTTCAATCTTTCTAAAATCTCTTTTTTAACCACTATTAACCCTTATCTCTTTAATTAAGGTCTCCACCATTTTTGTCTCAGGAATTTTTTTAATTATTTTTCCTCTTTTAAATAAAATTCCGCTATTTTTTCCGCAGGCAACGCCTATATCGGCATCGCGCGCCTCACCCGGGCCGTTGACCTCGCAGCCCATAATGGCTACCTTCAGCGGCCGTATTCGGTATTGCGTATTCGGTATTGCGTCCAATTTCTTGTTAACCTCTTGCGTAATTTTGACTATATCCATCTGTGCCCGGCCACAGCTGGGGCAAGCGATAATCTCAGGAAAAAAGTTGCGTAGTCCCAATGATTGCAAAATATACTTTGCCACTACCACCTCTTGCTCTGCGCTCCCGGTCAAAGACACTCTAATGGTATCGCCAATGCCGTCTAACAAAAGGGCGCCTATGCCCACGGCCGATTTAATTGCACCGCTTTGGGGCAGTCCACAAGCAGTAATCCCCAGATGAAAGGGATACCGGCATTGGCCGGCCAACCTTCTATAGGCAAGCACTGTTGTATAGACATCCGAGGCCTTAAGCGAAACTATTATATCATAAAAATCAAAACTTTCGAGCATCTTTATATAATCAAGCGCGCTTTTAACCATGGAGTCAGCCAGTTTCGTCGTTCGCCGTTCGTGATTCGTAGTTCGTAGTGACCCTGAATTCACGCCAACTCTAATCGAAACTTTCCTCTTTCTGGCGGCTTGGGCAATTTGTTTTACTTCTTGCCGACGATAAATATTGCCCGGATTTAAACGCAAGCCGTCCACCCCAGAAGCTATTGCCTCCAGGCCCAGGCGATAATTAAAATGGATATCGGCTACTAAGGGGAGGTCTATTTTATCTTTGATTTTACCTAACGCCTGAATAGAGCTTCTATTTTTTACCGCCACTCTTACGATTTCGCAGCCTGCCGCAGCTAAGGCCTTAATCTGCTTGAGTGTAGCGTTGACATCGCTTGTGTCGGTCTTGGACATCGACTGAATAGAAACAGGAAACCTCTGGCCTATTTTTACCGAACCAATTTTAACCGTCTTGGTCTCTCTTCTCTTAATCATTATTTTGGGCCGATATTGTTCAACCAATCACTGGCCTTCTCTAAAACGCCAAATTTTACCAGGTCACTATAAAAGACAAAAATCATCAGGGTCGCTAAAAACAGCATCCCTGCCTGAGTAGCCAATTGCTGCGTCCTTGTGCTTAGCGGCCTGTTACGCAATTTTTCTAACAGTAAAAAGAAAAGATGCCCCCCGTCTAGAACAGGCAGAGGCAAAAAATTAAAGATAGCCAAGCTCATACTTAAAATACCCATCAGATTTAAAAGATAGACAAACCCGAGTCTCGCCGCTCTGCCTGTAAAATAGAAGATACCGATAGGTCCGGTAAGAGAATCCCTGAAGGATAAGCGGCGAGTCACAACAAACCAAAGGGCCTTATAGGTCAGACCGCTTAAGCTAAGCAATTTTTCGCCTCCTTTATAGAAAGATTTCGCCCAGCCATATTTTATTTCTGTCATCTCCTCAGATGGATAAATCCCGATTAAAGCAATCTTTGCCTTCTGGCCAAAGATATCTTCGCTCTCCTGAATTTTGGGGGTAAGCCCGATTTTAAGAACCTCATCCCCTCTTTCTATATCCAGAACAACTTGCTTAAAATCAGTCTTCTGGTGAATAATGCTGGCCATATCCTGCCAGTATTCTACCTTTTCTCCATCTACAGCCAGAATTATATCATCTGCTCTTATCCCTGCCTCTTTTGCCGGGAAATCCTCGAGTGCCCTGCCGACTCTCGTAGTTACTGTGGGGCTGCCGATAATAAAGACAAGAGAAAAAAGTAAAAGAGCCAAAAGATAATTTAAGATGGGGCCTGAGGCTACTATTTGCGCCCGCTGAGCGCAACTCTTTGAAAGAAACTCACCAGGTGTGCCCTTTCGCTCTTTGCCGGGCTCCTCCCCTGCCATTTTAATATAACCACCTAAAGGCACGGCGCTAATCAAATACTCCGTCTCGCCTATCTTCTTCCCGATGAGTTTGCGCCCAAAGCCAAAGGAAAACTGCTCCACGCGTACGCCGTTCTTTTTGGCTAAGAGAAAATGGCCAAATTCATGGATAAAAATCAAAATTCCAAAAACAAATATAAAAGCAAGCAAAGAAATCATTTTAAATATCTCCTAACCTGTTCTCTTGCCCACTGTTCTATCTGCAAAATTTCTTCCAGCGCAGGGTCGGCTTTATTCTTCAGTTTAGCTAACACCTGAGTAATTATCCGAACAATATCGGTAATCTTTATTTTGCCCTCAAGATAGGCGAAAACACATTCTTCGTCCGAGACACAAAGTACAGCTTGGGCCAGGCCCCTTTGTCTGGCCACCTGAATAGCCAAATCAAGACAGGGAAATTTAGCTAAATCAGGGAAATGAAAAGAAAGCCTGCCGACTTGCGCAAAATCAAGCTTAGAAAGTCTATTGGGAAATCTCTGCGGGTAAGTTAAGGCATATTGAATCGGGATACACATATCCGCTACCCCCAACTGCGCTAAAATTGTTCCGTCACAGAATTCGACTAAAGAATGGACTACGGCCTCCGGATGAATCACCACCTTGATCTTATCTGGCGAGAGGCCAAAAAGATAATGGGCCTCAATCAACTCAAATCCTTTGTTCATCAAAGTAGCCGAATCAATGGATATCTTCTTACCCATCTTCCAGCGGGGATGACGCAGAGCAAAACCAGGTTCAATAAATTCAAGGGCCTCCTTGGCTATATCTTTAAGCGGACCTCCGGAGCCGGTTAAATATATCTTTTCTAAACTTGAATTTTCTTCATCTTTTAAACACTGAAAAATAGCACTGTGCTCGCTGTCTATAGGTATAATTTCTACATTGTACTTTCTGGCCTTCTCTATAATGATGTCCCCGGCCATTACCAGGCACTCTTTATTTGCTAAAGCAAGCCTCTTTGATTTTTCCAAACACTTTAAAGTGGGTAAAAGTGCGGCACTGCCGCTGATAGCCATAACCGCAATATCTGCCCCGCAATCTGCAACTTGCTCTATTCCCCATTTGCCGGCGAGAAGCTTGGTGCGCACACTTACCTCCCCTTTAAGAGAGGGGAACTTAGTTTCATCCATAATTGCCGCAACCCTGGGAGAAAATTCGTTAATCTGTTCGGCAAAAAGATGCGTGTTTCCTCCTGCGGCCAGGGCCACTACTTTAAAGTTATCTCCTAATTGAGAGATAACTTTAAGGGCGTTCTTACCAATTGATCCGGTTGAACCCAATATCGCTACAGTCTTCATTTCCTTTTTTGCTTTAGACCTTTCGTTAAGACCCCTCCTTTAGACCCATCCTTAAAAAGGAATAGGATGGTCTACCCTTTAGGGTTAGACCCTTCGTTTAAAAGGAATTACGAAGGTCTATCCTTTAGGATTAAAGGGATTAGGAGGGCCTATCCCTGTGGATAAAAAGGAATTATGAAAGTATATCCTTCGGGATTAAGCTTATGGCAACGTCAGATGAACACCTTTACATAGAAATAGAATACGGGGGCGGTAAAGAGAATGCTATCCATTGCGTCTAATGCCCCGCCTAAACCAGGAAAAGTTCTACCTGAGTCTTTAACGCCGCAATCACGTTTGATTAAAGATTCAGAAAGGTCCCCAATCTGGGCCAGCGTACCTAAAAGAAGCCCGAGAATCAATAAGCGCAATAAGGAAAAGGATGGTAAAAAACTAATGCAAGCCAAAGAGACAAGGACACTAAAAAGCAGGCCTCCCAACGTCCCCTCTACTGTCTTGTTAGGACTTATCCGGGGAATAAGGCTGTGCCTTCCCAGTCTTGTGCCAATAATATAGGCCCCGATATCTCCTGATTTAGTCACTAAAATGAGAAATGCAAGTAGCTGTCTGCGCAAAAGTTCTGTTCCTACAGGCATAGTCCTGATTCTGATCAGAAAACTTAAAAACCAGCTTACATATACCAAA
>CAZEQA010000015.1:7599-15314 GCA_964514265.1 uncultured Planctomycetia bacterium
GAGATACTTAATATAGCCCGGCTGTCGCGTTTGGTAAACTGGGTAATAAAAATTACAAGACAGATAACCGGGATAAAAACAAAATACCAATCATAAGGTATTTTATAATCAAAATAGGTGGCTGCGGCCACCACTGCGCCTAATACTATACCCAGCTTTCTATTTACCCCAATCTGTTTAGTTTCTATGAGAATAAAAAATTCGTTCAGCCCCAGCACAATAAAGACTGCTATCAGCGCGGCGAAGACCCAGGCCGAACCAAAAAACAGGACTATCCCCACTATTGCCGTAATTATCAAACTAGTAGTCAGTCTATGCAAAAACATAAACTCAGACCCTCCTTATCTACGCGCCAAATTTTCTTTCTCTTTTCTGATAATCCAAAACAGCCTGGCGAAGGTCTTCTTTTTTGAAATCCGGCCAGAGTTTAGGAGTAAAATAAAACTCGCAATAGCTAATCTGCCAAAGGAAAAAGTTGCTCACTCGCTGCTCTCCGCTTGTACGAATTAAAAGGTCGGGGTCGGGCAAATCTTTAGTATAAAGATGCGCAGCAAAAGCCTTCTGGCTAATCTCATCAATCTGGAGAACTCCCTGTTTAACCTTTAAAGCAATACTCTTAACCGCCTGTAATATCTCTTCGCGAGCTCCGTAATTTAGAGCTAAATTCAAAATCAAGTTGCAGTTGGCCTTTGTCTCCTTGAGGGCCTTATGAATCTGTCTTTGCAGAGACCGGGGTAAATTATTACGTTCTCCCGAGATTACCAGCCTAATCTTATTTTTTTTAAGCTTGCTCAGATGCTTCTTTAGATGCTGCTCAAGGAGTCTCATTAAGACATTAATTTCTTTTTTTGGCCGCTGCCAATTTTCTGTAGAAAAGGCATATAGACTCAAGACCTTTACTCCCATCTCCAGGCAACCTTTAATAGCTTCTTCTACAGCAGCTGCGCCGGCGCGATGGCCTTCAATTTTAGGCAAACCCTTAAGTTTGGCCCAGCGGCCGTTGCCGTCCATAATTACAGCAATATGGGTTGGGATCTTCTTTAGGTTACCAGCCATTGGTCTTTAAGTTATGGTATGGAATTTGAAAGAGCATAAAAGAAGTCTTCTACCCCTTCGGGGCACAAGCAACCACTGAAAATCGTATCAGAGTTATCGCCAAAGGCGATTTTCTTGTAAGTTAAAAACAAGGGGGACTCCTGTTCATCCCCCTAGCTTAATCTACCTTGCTATTGCTTAGTAAAGCTTTAAGCTATTTCACATATCTGCTCCGCGAAGGCTGCTTTACTCTGGTTATCTTCTCGGGCAAAATTACAATCTCCACTCTTCTATTTTTTTGCCGGCCTACGGCAGTCTTGTTTGTTTCCACGGGGCGATATTGGCCGTAACCTGTGGCCGAAAGACGTTCGGGAGAAATGCCCCCTTTAACCAAATAATGTAATACACTAGTGGCCCGGGCACTAGAAAGTTCCCAATTGGATTTCCATCCGGAATACTTAATCGGCTGGTTATCTGTATGTCCCTCTACGCCTATTTCTCTATCGGCTACGATCCGGCGACAAACTGAAGCCACTTTTTCTAGGGTCCCATGGGACTGGGAACGAAGCTCGGCCTTTCCCGAATCGAAAAGCACACTATCCACAAAGGTAATTACCAGACCTTTCTCTTCTATGCCTAAAGTTACCTTCTTCTCGCCGATTTCTTTACTTAAACTCTGCTCCAAAGCGTCATAGGCGCTTTTAAGCTTAAGGTACTCTTCCTCTGTCATCTTCAATCTTTTAACCTGATCGCTTAATGACTCAATCTTTTCTACGTCACTTCTGCGTCCTTTTTGCAAGACCACAGTGCAACCCGCTAAAAGGATAACTAAACATCCTATAAAGAAAACTTTAACCGACGTTTTTAAAAAGCCCGTCATTGTCCATTCACCTCCTGTTTACTATTCGTCTGCTACGGTTTTCCACTATAACACCCTGTTAATATAAAGTCAAGAAAAATCCGCCAAGGTGATGTTACAATGCTTAAATGTTAGTTTTTTAAAATGAAAAAAGCGCCTGGCCCCTTTTCTGTTAGGCAAAAAAGCGCCTGGCCCCTTTTCTGTTAGGCAAAAAAGCGCCTGGCCCCTTTTCACTTTATCAAGCTGTTGCGGACAATAAAGGAGGCAAAGACCACCGAAACCATAGCCATAAGCTTAATCAAGATATTCAATGAAGGCCCGGCGGTATCTTTAAACGGATCGCCCACGGTGTCACCTACCACGCTGGCCTTATGGGCATAAGAACCTTTCCCGCCATATTTCCCGCCTTCAATATACTTTTTAGCGTTATCCCACGCACCCCCGGTATTGGCCATCATCACCGCCAGAACAAACCCGCAAATAAGCGCTCCGGTTAAAAGGCCTATTGTGGACTCCGCGCCCAAAAGTAGACCCATAAGCAAAGGGGCAAGAATGGCCAGAAGCGATGGCAGGACCATCTCTTTTTGGGCCGTAAAAGTAGCAATGTCTACGCATCTAGCATAATCGGCCTTGGCCTTTCCTTGTAAAAGGCCGGCAATATCTCTAAACTGACGGCGCACCTCCACTACGATTTTAGCTGCTGAGCGGCCTACCGAACGCATAGTCAAAGAAGAAAAGGCAAAGGGAAGCATCCCTCCTACAAAAAGGCCCACAAGTAGATGGGGATTTAAAAGAGAAAGGTCTAATTCCTTACCTAAGATGAGTAGTTCGTCGCGATAAGCAGCAATTAAGGCTAAAGCAGTTAAGGCTGCTGCGCCAATAGCAAAGCCCTTGCCCGTGGCCGCAGTAGTATTGCCTAAAGAGTCCAAGGCATCGGTGCGTTCTCTCACATAGTCCGGCTGTCCAGACATCTGGGCGTTGCCGCCTGCATTATCTGCTACTGGACCATAAGCATCGGAGGCCAGAGTTATCCCTAAAGTGGAAAGCATGCCTACCGCAGCAATGCCTACGCCGTAAAGGCCAATATTAGCATTGGCCGCCCCGCCAGCCAAATAGTAACTTGAGATTATAGCCGCTACTACTACCAAAATAGGCACAACAGTAGAAGCCATGCCGCAAGACAACCCGGCAATAATTACAGTTGCCGGGCCAGTAAGCGCAGCCGAGGAAACAGAACGGGTGGGGCTATATTTATGAGAGGTAAAGAATTCCGTGGACAAACCAATAAGAATACCGGCAACTAATCCGGAAATAACCGCTCCATAGACACCGAGATATTCCAAACCCAAGGTATATTTAATTACCAGAAAACTTAATCCGGCAATTATTCCTGCAGCAATAAATACTCCTCGACGCAGTGCTTTAAGTAACACCTCCTGTGATGGTTCGCCTCTTGAGTGGACAAAAAATGTCCCGATAATAGAAGAGACAACCCCTACGGCGGCCATTACTAAAGGCACAGTTACACCGGCAAGTCCTAACCCCGCAACTGCCGCCAGCGCCATGGTCGCTACAATTGAACCCACATACGACTCATAAAGGTCTGCGCCCATACCGGCAATATCGCCTACATTGTCTCCCACATTATCGGCAATTACCGCGGGATTTCGCGGGTCGTCTTCGGGAATTCCCACTTCCACTTTACCTACTAAATCCGCGCCCACATCCGCACCCTTGGTAAATATCCCTCCTCCTACCCTGGCAAAAAGGGCCAAAAGAGACGCCCCCATTTCAAAAGTAAGCATTGTCGAAGTAATTGCCGCAATTTTATCCATATGCAAGGGGAGCGGATGAGTAGAATAATACCAATTTAAAATAAAATACCAGATGCTCAAATCCAAAAGCCCCAAGCCCACAACTACCAAACCCATGACTGTGCCACTGGAAAAGGCAATGTGCAGGGCTCCATTGAGACTGTGTCGCGCGGCCTGCGTTGTGCGGGATGAGGCCCGTGTAGCTACCCACATTCCCACATATCCGGCAAAGGCAGAGAAGAACCCTCCGCTTAAAAAGGCAAAAGGCACAAAGATTACAAGATACCCCCGGCGCACAAGCACAACTAAGAGCAGAAAAACCATTAAGAAGAACAGGCCTATTACAGTATATTGCCTCTTGATGTAAGCAACAGAGCCTTCTCTTACCCAAAGGGCAATCTGACGCATCTGTTCTGTGCCTTCGTCTTGCTTGAGGATATAAAGGATTAAATATCCGGCAAACAGAAGAGCAAGCATAGAACCTATAGGAGCCAACCAGATGATAATCGTTATCTCTCCTTCTTTGCTTTAATGCGGATAATCTGTTCCCGCTCTGAACCTACAGAAATCATGTTAACCTTTACCTTTAATAATCCCTCTATTCTCTTTATATAACGGCGGGCATTCAGAGGTAAATCCGAGAACTGTGTCACTGAAGATGTGCGCTTAAGCCATCCGGGATGCTCCTCATATAGAGGTTGGCAATTCTGGAGCACTCTTATGCTTGCAGGGAAATCCCGGTAGGTCTTTCCCTGATATTTATAGGCAATGCAAATCTTAATCCTTTTTAGCCCATCTAAAACATCAAGCTTGGTCAGGGCTATCTCTTTAAGATGATTAACTGTTACTGCCCGCTTGAGGATTACAGCGTCCAGCCAACCGCATCTTCTAGGCCTGCCGGTAGTGGCGCCAAATTCTCTGCCTTTGCGCCGAATTTCATCCATCAAGGTCTGGGAAAACTGGGTAGGAAAGGGTCCCCGGCCTACTCTAGTAGTATAGGCCTTGGCCACGCCGATTATCTTATCAATATCGCAAGGAGCCACACCTGTGCCGGTGCAGGCACCGCCGGCTGTAGCGTTGGAAGAGGTTACAAAGGGGTAGGTGCCAAAATCCACATCCAAGACTGTTCCCTGGGCCCCTTCAAAAAGGATGTCTTTACCGTCTTTAATTGCGGCATTTAAAAATTGCGGGCAATCAAAAACATATTTTCTTATTCTTTTGGCGTAATTTAGATACTCCCGATAAATCTTCTGAAAAGAAAAGCCGGAATGGCGATAAATCTTTCTAAAAATCTCGTTTTTTTCGCTCAAGGTGGATTTCAACTTTTCCCGAAATACATCCTTATCCAAAAGGTCAACCAATCTGATTCCGCAGCGAGTAACCTTATCGGCATAGCAGGGGCCAATACCTCGACCGGTGGTACCGATTTTATGCGCCTTTCTTTTGCTCTCGCGCAGTCTATCAACAATCTTATGATAAGGGAAGATTAAATGGGTCTGGTCAGAAATTTTTAAGTTACTATCTATATCTATATCCCGCTTCTTCAGGCTGGCAATCTCTTCCAAGAGGGCCTGGGGGTCAACAACTACGCCATTGCCAATAACACAAATCTTTCCTTTGTGCAAGATTCCTGAAGGAACAAGGTGTAAAATAAATTTCTGATTATTTACTACTACGGTGTGGCCGGCGTTGTTTCCACCTTGAAAACGGACAATTATATCCGCCTTACGAGAGAGGATATCGATTATCTTTCCCTTGCCTTCATCTCCCCATTGTGTGCCTACTATTATTGTATTTGCCATGCTAAAATAACGGTTAGCGTCCAGCGGATAGCGTTTAGCGTATAGAAAGGTCTTTTACTATCCGCTATACGCTATACGCTATTTTAAGGAGTTACGGTAAATATCTTCTTAGCGATGTCGGGATATTTAGCAATAAAACACAATTCATCATTAGTTAAAGGCCTCTGTGTCTGCACATTGGCATAACGCACTAACTCTAAAATCTTGGTAGCCTCTTTATCGTCTTTGAACCTTACTTCCAGTTTCTCATAGACATTCCTAAAACCCTTAATGCCCGAATATTCACCAGCAGTAATCTTTCTTCCTGTTTCAATAATTTCCGGCTCTCCCCGGCCCAGTTCTTCAAAATCATATAGCTCATAGTTGCGCCTGTCTTTTAAAGCGCCGTCAGCGTGAATGCCTGATTCGTGAGCAAAGGCATTTGCTCCTACGCCGGGTTGATTTACCGGTATAGGCACACCAAAGGCATAGGAAGCATATTTGGCAATTTTCCAAGCATGACCTAAGTCAATTCTTTCATCTAAAAAATATCTATTTTTCAGACCGCTGGAATATTTAACTGCCAAAATTACCGAAACAAGATCCGCATTGCCGGCCCTCTCGCCCATACCATTGATAGTAGTATTAATGTAGGCATCTACTCCAACATCGATTGCGGCTTTTGCGCCCATTACTGAAGTACCCACCACCATCCCCAGATCATTATGGCAATGCAGCTCTATAGGAATTTGCACACTGCTGGCCAATTGATAAACCCGCTCATAAATACTTAAGGGGTCATCAAAACCCAGGGTGTCACAATATCTAATCCGGTCTGCACCGCATTCTTTGGCGGCATTGGCAAACTTGATTAAATAATCTATATCTGTACGGGATGCGTCTTCCGCATTAACTCCGACTGTCTTAATCCCTTTTTTCTTCGCCAGCCCCACAGCATCGGTCATTAGCTTAATCACATCGTCTTTGTCCTTTTTTCCCTGAAACTTTCCTTTAATCATCTGCTCTGAAGTAGAAATAGAGAGGTTCAGGTGTTTTACCTTGGTCAACTTTAAGGCAGTCTGAACATCGCCGGTAATCGCCCTAATCCAGCCACTTAAAATTATTGGCTTGAGCGCTCCGGAGCTGGCTAACTCTAAATTGGCATTAAGATAATTTGTCTCGTGATGGGTTATAGGAAAACCAAATTCGCTCTGATAGACACCTATCTCATTAAGATAAAGATTAATCATCGTCTTCTGCAGTTTGGCTAATCCCAGGCGCGATGTCTGTACGCCATCACGATTAGTTACATCAATAATGTAAATTTTCGGCTGCCTCTTCATATAACTCCCTCCGTAGCCTTGAGGATCTGTTCCCGAAGGGAACTGATCCCAATCTTATAGTTTAATCAGCTTTGCATCAAATATATTCTTGGCCTTTTTTATTTTCTCTAAAACTCCCTGGGAAATAGGGCTATCCACATTTAAAACCGAAATCGCCTGGCCGCCGGGCCGCTCTCGCCCAAAAGTCATTGCTGCAATATTAACCTTATTTTGCCCGAGAATGGTGCCGATTTGCCCTACTATACCGGGCAAATCCCGATTTTTGATTACCAGCATATAGCCGGCCGGGTGGACCTCCACATAATATCTATTGATTCTTACAATGCGTAGATCATTTTTGGCAAACACTGTTCCCCAGATAACCAATCTTCCTTTTTCGGTCTTTACCTCTACAGAAATAAGATTGGCGAAGTTCTCTACTTTTTCGGTCTTGGTCTCTTCTATAGCTATACCTCTTTCTTTGGCCAAACATAAGGCATTGACATAATTGACTGTCTCGCCCATAAAGGGCTGCAGGATACCTTTAACACAGGCCACTGTAATTGGCGCGGTATCGTAGCTGCCTATATCGCCCCGATATTCAATCTTTAAACGCGTAATGTGTCCATCAGTAAGTTGGCTTTGTAGAGAGCCGATTTTTTCAGCCAATGTAATATACGGTTGGACTATCTCTGCTATCTCCGGACTAATGCTGGGGGCATTGACGGCATTCCTCATTCCTCGACCCCTTAGTCCATCGCACATCTGTTTGGCTATATCAATAGCCACATTTACCTGAGCCTCCTCAGTAGATGCACCGAGATGGGGTGTAGCGACTACACTATCCAATTTCAGCAATGGGTTTCCCAGAGGAGGCTCTTTTTCAAATACATCTAAAGCGCAA
>CAZEQA010000016.1:0-6387 GCA_964514265.1 uncultured Planctomycetia bacterium
GACTTTTTCCTCTTCCGCAATAAGCTGGGCCTCGGTTATCTTTCTTTCCTTATAATCTCTTCTTGCCCTATCGAGCGTCTGCTTCCAGACAACTACTACCGACTTGGATGTCTGCTCATCCTTCCAGCTAAAGACCATCTCAATAAAGTCCCAGATAACTTTTTTGAGATAAGAATATTCCTCACCTAATTTCACTAATCTTGCAAAGATGACTTGAAAATCATCTATGGCCGGCGTTACAACTCCGGCAGGTTCATAAAAGGCCATATTGGCCTGCTGACAGCCGGAAATAAAGCTACTCACAGTCATAATAACTGTAATAACGGCGACTAAGATAGGCTTAGTGCTGGCTACTAACCTTATTATTAGGCCGCCCAGCACAAAGAGCATAGCGGGGATTAAGACAAGTGCACCGACGAAGGTTATGGCGTCCAGAAGAGTAGTAGAACCTGCCCCCATTGCCAGAAATGCAGCTGGTGTAAGAACTGCTAAGATTATTAAGTTGGAATAGCCTGATGCATTCGTTAGTCTAGCTTTTAGCTTTGAACACAGCTTCCATATGCCTTCTATTCCCCGTATCACCAGAAAAACAGGAACAAGTAATATTGCGATGTTTAACATAAATTCTATGCGGTAGGGGAAGTAAATTCTATTAATAAAGTAGAATATGAGTAGAAGAATAAGGTTGCCGCGGAATGGTAAGGTTCTAGCTTTAAGAAACCGTGATGCTATTGATGCTATGCTGGAAGGTACTATTTTTGATAACACCCAGCCTACAAGCACAAAAACTGCTACGGAAAAGAACTCCCCAACGTCAAAGAACAATACCTGAGCAGCTGTACCAGCGGATAAGGCAAAGAAGAAGATAATCGTAGCAATAACTTTCCTCCGTAGGAGGGAGGCCTTAGCATCTTCAACTAAGGCCTCCTCCGTTGTGCATCTCGAAGGTTGGGACGTATCGGTGGTTCCTTCCAAGGGCAAGCCGAATATCTCTTGCGGCTTCTGTTGGAACCTGGATAAACCGTCCGCCCTCATAACTTTCGACCATACCATCTCTGTAGATACGCAGATTGCGCGTCCTGCCGTCCACAGTGACGCAAACAAACCGGTAATCCGGTCCATCAATGATGTGGTCAAAGACCAAATTTCTGATTTCAGTACGGGACATTTTAACTCATCTCCTTTCTTAATTAGTTCATTGTTCGTTGTTAGTTGTTCGTTGATAGTTAAATTTGTAATGGTGGCGCCAACATTGCCCCCTTCACCGAGGCGGCGGTGGTTAAGGGTAGCATCGTTGTCGCGTCCGGCAACGGTGTTGCCTTCGCCAACGCCACCATATACAAATTCTCTAACTAACATTCCCACCACAAGCGATGCAACCAGTAAAAAGCCAACTAAGTTAGGCAAAGCGAAAGAAATACCCATAGCCACAATAATAGCAGGTAGATAAACCGCTACTTGTAAAACTATGGGTTGATTGTTATAGTAGAGAGTAGAGAGTAGAGAGTAGAGAGATTTAAAAAGATAGGATACTGTGTTGCGGATAGACAAAACCCGTTGAATTATTGCGGGTGGTGGATTGATTAAGTGGATAAGCCAATTACGTATAGCCTCACAGACAATTTCTGCTTTATTGATAAGTTTATTTAATAGACCTTGGCCGTATGAGCCTCCATCGGTTGAATCACTATTAAGTGCACCTTGTCCTGCCTCACTACTGCTTTTAACACGGCTGTTGAGAGGTTTCTCTACTGGCTCAGCTGTCCTTCCTGTACCTGTAAACGGCGACCTTCCTTTTGCTTCTCTATTTGCAGTTGTTCGTAGTCCGCTTCTAATTTCCTCAATTCTCTCTCGAACTCTTCCATCTTTAACATCATTTGGCACCTCCTGTTCAACTCTATTAATTCCAACAACGCTACGAAAACCACGGGTGGTAAGAGTCGAAGCAGGCGGGGCAAGTAAATCAAATGCGTCCTTAACTCCTGTCTTGATTATAGTCGGGGCTTGGGCAGTTTCTTTGACTAATTTAGTTATCTTGCTCTGAGTCATCTTCTCTGAAGCTAAATCGGCTTTTAATCTGTCTGTGCCCTGCTGGTCTTGTCTTCGAGTGCTTCCTGAAGTTACTTGCAGACCTTGAACAGGTATATTTACACTGGCCCTATCCGCAGGCAACTTGCGGCCATCATCTTTGTCCGAATTTTCTGAGGATGTTTCTTTGCTGCTATCTACCATCATAAGGCCAGTCGCCATTCCAGACGATGGATATCTTTGACCATCGTCCTTATCAGTATCTGGCTTAACACCTACAAGGCATATGGTAAGCGTTCTTAGGCGTTCATCTATATCTCGGACATATATCCCCGGGCTCCTGAGGTCGGGTAGACATTGTTCGGCTATCTCTGGGGCTTCAGTGTTTGCAATTGTATCCTTAAACCTCCTAACATCTCTTTTGGTCTCTACAGTAGTAAAATATAAAAGTAAGGCCTTAGGAAAATCCTCGGCAACTGTCCTACTTTCAGCTGTCGCAACTGCTTCTGCCAATGTAATTATTACGTCTTGCCCTAAAATACTTACTAGAGCCGGAATGCCTTCATCATCCAATATAATATTAGGTAAGTACTTAACGGGGAGCATATGTGCCTGTCCTACATATGCGCACAGTTTTTCGTGAGGAAATTGCTTCCTGATGTTACTAATTTTCTTTTCAATCAGTGACTTCATAATAAAGGCAACGTGCCAATCATATTGTACGGATCCAACATTTTTATAAAGCTGTTCTTCTCCTCGATCAAAAAGACTATGTAAGATAATTTTTGACTCATAAGCGCTGAGAAGCATCTTCAGGAAGGCATATTTGGCCCCTTCGACATCTCGACCCATCTTCCTGGCACCTGCACAAATATCTGATAAGTTCTCCTTAAGAATCACGTCTTCCGATACCTTTTCTTCGACAAGGTGAAGTTTTTGATTTTCATTTTTAATAGAGCGTAAGTTTGCTTGGTCAAATTTCTTATAGAGAGATGGTAACACGTAATCAAAGGCCAAATGTTCGACGAATTGATGCTTAAAGCCTAATTCAACAAGATGTTTCATAAGGCAATCAGCGTAAAACTCAAAATTGGGCAAATCGTGTCTCTCGCCAATTAAGACAAAAGGATATCCTGCTGTGAGTTCTTGCATAGTCTCTCTTAAAAGGCCTGTAAAATCACTGGATTGGCTAGCTTCCTTTTCTTCGAATCCGGAGTTTTGGCCTCTGAAAAGATACGAAGTTGATATTAGTTCAGGAGTAAGTCTTATTTTATCGGGTGCTCCACTTGAGCCTCCATTAGAATCAGAACTATTTCCCAGACCATTGCGGCCGGGACCAGCATCTTTTACAACTCCATCTGAAGCAGCCCCATCGGTATGTTGTTGATTGGCAGAGGTATTATTCAAATTGCTGGTGTTGTTGTTTGAATTGGTTTTGTGCTTGGATGTAGTGTCTGCTCCATCGCAACTTGAACTTGAATATAAGCAGTCTATCTTTTTGTTATTCTCCCTTAGTACAATCTTCTTCTTTTTCGTTTTTTGTTGCCCCTTCAATGTTGTGTGCATACAATGTTCTTTCTGGCTATTCGCAGTTATCCTTCTAGAAGAGTTCACTGTCGGCCTTCTTGCAGACCTAACTGCTGCCCCTGAAGGACGTCGTTGGTGGTATCTTACCCTCTGAAATACTGTTTTAGAACCGCTAACAGAAGAAGGCACTACGGCCAAGGCAAAAGGCCTAGAGGCGGCTAAAGACCCGCCGAGGCCGCTTATGCCATCTGATACAAAAATACCTATAACTCTTCGGAATAGTTTGAGAACTTGCCGGGCAGCATCAATCGGATTTAAGGTGAAACCTTCAGACTTTAATTGGCGTCGCTTCTTTGGCAAATTAGAAGAAGAAGAGTCAGAATCCTCGCCAAACAACTCCATTTTAACTACTTTAACCAAATCAGTATCATACATAAGTTTCTTCCAGGCCTCAAATCCCTGTTCTATAGCAGAAGTAATTGTTCTATCACCTACTGAAGCAAATTTCTCATATATTCCTTTGAGTGGTTTAGTTGCGGGTTCGCTATTATAAATAAGGTTAAAATCTTCAACGATTAATTCACAGATATAATCTTTGGCTTGTAGCCACTGCCCAAGAATTAACTTAATATTGTTAATTACTTGTTCATTATACGCCCTACTTCTCAATAGCGCTAATATTGCTCTATCTATCATTATTTCTTTTAGTTCATCTGAATTCTTACATCCTTCTTCTAATGCCCAATTCAAAAGCTGAAACGCTGCGATAATCTCCGGACGACCATATTTAAAATCCAAAAATTCTCCTAACAGGGCATTAACGCCGTTAACTTTATCCTTTGTCTCTAAAACTCTATTAAATAAAGTGCCGAAATAAGAAATATAATTATTTAACCAAATTATGACTTCTGCCCTGGAAATTGGCTCAGCCTCGCCAAAGAGTATTTCATTAAATTGAGCGCTCTCTCTTCTGGGCAGGTCGGTCAACGCGTTTAAGTCTTCAAGGGGCATCTTTGCAAAGTCACATTTCCAGAATTCCTTCTTATGAGACTTTCCGCCGTTTGCATATTCTCCAATTATAACCTGGCTTACAAAGGCCTTATTTTCATTGCCATTGTTGACTACTATCGCGATATAAAGCCGACCGCTAGCATTGAAAGTCTTCTTTATTGCCCAACCCCAAGAAGTCTGCTGTCTATATCTACCTCCCTCTTTACCTCCAGACTTAGGCTGTATCTGTTCTACAACTTGTTTTATCTGTTCCCATGTGTTTGCCTTATCTAACTCTTGGAGCTGTTCTGCGAATCCTTTTTGTTTTAGTTGATTAATCACTTCTTTATCTTTAATAAGTGCATTGGAAACAAACCTTAATTTTAAGAATAAGGACTGAAGGAACTTACCGCGACGATTAAGGTCGCCATTTTCATTATGGCAACGGTCATTAAGACGTTTAGCCAACCAGCATCCTATTCTGGTGGGCTTTTGGTTGGGGCTTTGGGCCTGGAATCGTCTTAAAGAGGGTATGACTTCTAGGTTCTTACCATATGGTATAACAACGAAACTTTTAAGAAGAGTATTATAAAGGTGGGATAAGACAGACAAAATCCGTATCTGTGGCAAGGCAAACCCACCGGTGCGGTGAGCAGAAGCAAGTCGAGAAGAATCAGCAGACAGGCCCGATTCAATCAAATCTGCAATTCTACGAGCATGTAACGTCTCTCCTTCATTGTATATACTAATGAATGCCGGCCGCAGTAATCTCATACCTTCTTGTAATAATCCGCTATGTCTTCCAGTAAATACAAACTCAGCCCAGTATTCTTCGGTGTGAAGAATCAAACTGACAACTTTTTCAATTGGGTGTATCTGTTCAAGATGTTTCAGGATTAGTTCTTTTGTTGTTTTGTCTTCCTTAATAGTATTTGAAGATATTCGCTGGTCTGGCCTTGGGCCAATACCCTGTTGCCTTCGCTCTCCTACTTGCTTATAAACCCTCGCCGCTAAACTTATCAATCTATTTCGTGAAAGAGTAAGAATGCCAGAATTTTGTATCCATTCGTTAAGTTGGTCCCATTCTTTAACTTCAAAAGGATATCCTAATTCTATGCCTAATACCTCAAACACATCTGGTTCAACTCCTGCTTCCATCAAAAGACGCTGTAGTGCCGCAAAAGGTGCCTTCCCGTGGGCAATTGCCCTAAGGTCGGCTAAATTCTCGCTATTTTCGTTCTCGCCTGAGAGGTCCCTTATCTTATGATCTAATTCGTGTTCAAGTACTGCTTCAGCCATTAAATTAATGGTTTCCTGCCTAGACTTACCTGCAAATTCTCTCTGGATAAGAAGCAAGTAAGCTATTTCAGCTCTTTCTAAAACTGATAAATCTTCGTCTCCCAACAAGGAGAATTCTTTGGCTTTAAGAAATTTTTCTGGAATTTTTCCTGAAAGCGCAGGAATAATTTCGGTATCAACTGTGTGTTCAATTACATTAACAAAAACTACTATTCTTCTATCGCCTTTTATAATGGAAGAAAAACCAAATTTGCCTATGTGGCCATTTCTTCCATAGATAGCAGTAATGGGTCCTTCTTCCGTATTTACCCTTTTTCTTCTTAAAACTTCAACCTCAACATAAGAAACAATATTCCCCGTGTTTGCATTGAGCTGATGAGGCACAGTTTCAACCTCAGCTCCAGTAGTTAATACTCTGGCAGCCCCAAACGGCAATGTGGCCAAGGCAGACCCAGAGGCGGCTAGAACCTTACCCGGGCCGCTTGTGTCATTGGACAATGCTTCTAATAATAAAATACCCATAACCACAATAGCGACTGGATG
>CAZEQA010000016.1:6397-15185 GCA_964514265.1 uncultured Planctomycetia bacterium
CTTCGCTATTGCAAAAGCTATGGGTTGTGCGATTTCTGCGATTAAATTATATACGGAATTATACAGGCGGGATAGGATGTTCCGGACAGACAAAATCCGTTTAGCTATTGCGGGGGGTGAAATAGTTAAGCGGGCAAACCAATCGCGTATAGCCTCGCGGACAACATTGACTTTCGGAGAAGCGGCTCTGACTGTTAGTCTGACCAAGGATGAGATCGAATCAGCAGGAATAATTACAAAACCACCCTTCTTGCTGCGTCCTCTTCGGGCCTTTTGCTGCATCCAGAATTTTACATCAGCTTCTGCCCGTTGATTTACAGCTTCAGTGTGTCTTGCAACTGCCGTTAAGGTCAAGTGAAGGAGTGCTGCAATACCTGTTAAACCTAACCCGATAACTAATAGAGGAATAAACCTATAATCATAACAAGAAGTTACCAGACCCAGTAATGCGGTCAATCCTGCCAGTTCGTTAAACAAGGTGCGAACTGGTGAAGTTCCCCGTATAGATTGGGCAGGTTCAATTTCGCGTTTCTTCCCATCCGCGGCTGTTCCTGCGCCCAGGTTAGCTCCCGATGGGATGGAAGCACCCTGAGCGGCAGGCGGGGCCCCTCTTTCCTGACGATTAACCTTGCTGTTTTGTGGACCTGCGCTACTAACGTCTTTATCAATATGCCTTCCGTTATTACGTCTTATCTTGCTTTTTCTTCTGACTCTGCGAGCGTGGGCAAGTCTGTTCTGGTGACTCTTTGACCTGGCTTGCACAGTAGAGGTGTTATTATTAGGCAGATTGGCCGGGGCCTTCTCTTGTTTTTTCCCGGTATCCTTATCTTCTGCGCTTGATTGAGGGTTGGCTTTAGCCAATTCTTTGCGTAACTGCTCATCCTGCTCTTTCTGCGCTTCAAGCTGGGCCTGTTTAATCGCCTGTTTTCTTGCTGAGGCCTCATCTTTTAATTCAGTAATCGCCTCTTCGGCAAGTTTAAGCTGTTCGCCCGATGGCTTTCCAAAACCTGCGGAGAAGATTTCCTCACGTTTCTTCCGCAAACTATCTAAGTGGTCAGCGTGGTTCTTAAACAGATGGTCTCTAATCTTCCATTCCAAGGCGCGAAATTCCTTTGGATATTCCTCCGGGAAGGAAAGCGCTCTTTTGGCATCCCTGTTTAAACGGTCGCCATTAGGCAGATGATGTTCGCCTTTTTCACTAAGCATCTTTTGCAACTTGGCTATCTCTTTTGCTACCTGTCTCTCAAACTTAGAACCCGGCTCATTCTCGTCCTGGATTAGTTCAGTTATCCTGTTAATCTCCTTATCGATATCCGTTAGGGCATTGCCGACAGTTCTTTTTGCCCTGTCCACGGTCCTGCTTAACTTACGCAGGGTCTGTTTCGTCTCCTGGGCATCCATATTATCCAGCAGGTTGTTATCATCGTAGGCCTGGAATAGGTCGTGAAATCCAGACAAAGGCCGCATTGCATATAACTTGTTAAGCACCGGGGCTACATCATCTCTTTCCATAATCAATTTATCCAGCTGAGACTGCCCCTGGTTGCGTTGCTGGGCATATTTATCTTTTAAGGCTGCCCTAACTCTCTCGGTTACCCGCGCCCTATCCTGGGGATACTCGCGAGGGAAGGAAAGCCCTCTTTTCTCGGGCCGGCCAATACGCCTACCATTGGGTAGATAATGCTCGCCTTTGCGGGCAACCTCTGCCTCTAATCTGGTTATCTCCTGCGCCACTTCCTGCTCAAATTCCGAGCCTAACGGGTGTTCAGTATTAATTATCTCAGTTAGTCTCAAGATTTCGTCTTCTGCGTTTCTGATTTCTGCACGCAGAGTCTTCATCCTCGCCTGCATCTGCCGCAGGTTCTCCTGGACATCTGTCCCCGGCCAGATATCTGCTTCGGTTCCGGTAAAGCGGCTGAAGTTATCCGACCTCAATATGGTGTCTAAATCAAATTTTTCAAATTTACCCAGCGCCTGGTCAGCCATCGTCTTTCTGAAGAATTTATCTACATCATATTTTTCTCCCATTCCAAAGAATTTGAACGGAACAAATTTGCCTCTGGCTAAATCGGCGCTGCGCAGATGGGATAAATCAAGTGGTTGATGCTTGGCAACTACCTCCAGTTTATCAAAATTCTTCTCAGCGGTCTCATTCCAGCCAGTGCCAAAGGCCAGGACCTGCTGTTCCTCATAATAGAGGTGGTGTTCTCCGGCCTTCTTTTCTAGTTCTTTAAGAGTAAACTGGTCTGAAAGGTCTTTTGCCAAGTCCATTCCATATGCTCCCCTTGCCAGCTTCTCGGGCATAAATATAGGCTCATTTGTTTGCCCTGAGGTGCTCTCAGCGCTTAAGACATAATCAGTAATATTTCTTCTATGTAAAACCTTTTTGCTGAAGGAATCCCAGATCCTGTTACGACGGTTGTTGATGCGGGCCAATCCTCCTATAGAAACGTCGCCAGCGGCTAAGGAAAAACGTGTCCGGAGGTTTAAGTTATCAAGATTAGCCACCTCTAAAACCTCACGCAGGTTTTGTTCTTGAGTGTTAAGTAAATTTGTAGTATCGGGAGTAACGGGGAATAACCCGCCTAAATAATCAAAGGGTTGGTTAACATCGCCTTCGGCTAATTGACAAACCTCCTTAAGGAAACGGCCGTTAAGGTTTTCTTGAACCTTGGTCAATTGTTTCTGGGTCTGGAGATATTCTTTAAACGCAGGCACTTGGCGAATTCCGATAAATCTATCATAGAGCATAGGCCCTATATATTTTACTAAGCCTACCAACCTCTTTAGGGAACTTTCTGAACCCAGTGCTTTAGCATATTTCTGCTGACGAGCAAAATATCTTTGTGCCTGCTCATCGCGCTGGGCAGCAAACTTAATTTTAGCCTCACCATCTTTATAAGCCTGGAATGCCTCTTTTTGTTCATTAAATTGGCCGTCTAACTTCTGGTGTAATTTTTCCCCTTGAGGGGTTAACTGGGAAATATGCTTAAGGATAAAGTCTTGATAGGCGAACTCGTCGGTGTTCTGCTGCATATCATGTACCTGCTCAACCGTAATAGGCTTAAATAGATGGGCGTAATTTTGAGCTGTCTGGCCTAATCCAATCAATTGCCCCACATTTTCCAGTCTTTCCAGGGCAATTACCTCAGCCAGGGTCCGGATTTCCTGAACCTGGAACTTATCTTCGGATTGAGCAGCAACAAGCCCGGATAGACCGATTGCCCGCAGGTTGCCAATAATTTGATTGGGAGTAAGGTCTGTGTTCTCAACAGCGCCAGCTAAGACTAATATGTTTTGCGCTACCTCATTGCCGAACTCATTTAAGACACCGCGGATTGGCTGGGGCTTAACTGGCTGATAAGGAGTAACTAAACCGGCTACATCAACTGGCCTCCAATCAGCGCTGGCTAATTGCTGATTATCTGCAGGCTGCTCAGCGACATATAAGGTCCTTGAATCATAATACACATTGGCAGGAACGATAAATCCCTTTGAGGCAAGGTCAATCGGGTTATGAATGTTTGAATTTTCCAGTTCGTCTATGGAAACGCCTACAGAGGTGCCGGCATAATTAAAGGTAAGGATGCCGGTATTGTAACTTACATCTACGGGCGTTGTCCCCATCTCAACCTTAACAGAAGAAAACTCCTGCGCTGGCACCGTTACTGGCATAACTTCCGGTCTTCCCGAAGCATTAGCAACATCTTTTATAGGCTGGCTATAAAAGCCTACCGTCTCTGTTAACCTTTGTTTTTCTTGTCCGGTGAGCCCGGGAACCCTATCTAAGAGGCGCTTGAATTGACCTACCGTATGAATAGGCTTAGGCTTTGCAGAATGCTGCACCGCAGTTTGCTGGACACTTCTCTTTAAATCTCTGTCTTCATTTTTATTGCCTAAGCGGCCCAACTCCTCAAACAATCTCTCAACAGTGGCCTTATGCTGCCAGCCAATAGCCTTGGCCTGGTCTAATAAATCACGGCTAATATTCGAATTTTTCTCTAAGGCCTTTGCTGAGGTAAGATAAATTATATGTTTGTTACTCTCGATAATCCTTGGGAAACGACGATCACCCATTAATCTTCCTCCAGCCTGGGTAATCTGGGTAGTATTCATCTCCTGCGGATGAATCAATATGCCAAATACCTGTTGGAAACGACGGTCTCTAACCTCCGGACTCCAACCTCTACCTATCTTAAAGGTGGAGCCGATAACCGTATCTACCAGACCGGATGCGGTGCGGGCTAATAGCTTTTCGGCTATATCTACAGGTGTAGCTGCGCCGATAAAGACCATTCGGGAATCAGAAACTCCGCTACGACGCCGCAGGTAATTACGCACAACCCTGGCCTCATATGCGCTTTGGGTAAAGAATATCTTAAATGCAAGGGGATTATCGACAAATTCTTTAATTCGGGCAAACATCTGGTTGTTGTCACGGGCTATACTCCACTCCCCCTGAAAAGGAATAGTTCTATCGCCTACCGGAGAAGCCATTCGAATACCATTTTGCTTAAGTATAGTCTCTACATTCCGGGAATAGGTCCCGGATAAACCGATAAAGCCGTGGCTTGAGTTTAAGGCATCGATAGCGTTGCCAAGATGGCCTTCTCCTAAAGGCTCGGTAACGGGTTTGTTCCAGAGATGCTGTAACACCTGCATCTGACCATAAGGAAGCTGCAGGCCCGGAATTGCCTCGCCCTGATTAATAGTGTGGATTCTATCTCCTACAATACTAAAGTCTTTACCGGGTAAGAGTGAATGCGCCTGTGTGCCCCACATCAGGTATAAATCAAGCAGTTTAGCTGCCTCTGCCTCTGTCCTATAGCGGTCTCCTGCCCTTTCAACATAGCCCTTCCAGACATTCTTAAAGTTTATCTGGTTAGGGCTAATTTTTTGGGGATTAACTGTTTTTCCTGAAGCATTAACCAGGGAGCCGCGGCTTGCTACAATGCGCAGTATCTGTCCGCCGCTTCCTGCCTGGCGGGCATAGTCTGTAAAGGACGTCCACTCTGCCTTTCCTAATCGTTCTCCTTGTTTGTTATATTCTACAACCTTAACTTCCTTCGGAGAAACCAACCGTATGCCCTTGGCATCTACAGGATAATGTTGTTCATCCCTTAAAACTATGTTTCTGGGGCCTGTCTTGGCCTTACCAATCACCTCGCCGTTATCGTTTACCTTCTGGCCCAACCAATTTGCCCGCGTGCGCACCACTAACTGTCTAAGAAGAGGATTGTCAAAACCAGGCATACTATATTCAGGATATTCAGGTCCAGATAAGGGCTGTTTATCCCGCGGCTTGCTCAACCAGCTAATCCATTTATTAATGCTTTCAGGTTTAATAGATGTCTTGATTAAAGGGTTGCCATCCTTATCAAAAGCCTTTGCTTTAAATTCTCTTAATCCCTCTGCAGTAAACAGAGAGGTTCTTTCTCCTTGCCGGGCAAGAACATCCGCCCTGTGGGTCTTATTAAAGGCCTTGCTTAAACGTTTAGCTGCATCTTTGCCCAATTCCGCGCCGGTAATAGCAATAAGTTCTTTTTCGCCTTTGCCTGTGCCTTTGGTAACTTGGGCGGTCTTGGGTCGTTTTGCTAATCCAGCTAAACCGCCGGAGAAAGCCGCAAATTCTTGTGTTTTAGGGTCTAACATACCTACTCTGGAAGGCATACGTGAGTCATAATAATGTCCGCTCTTTGTGTCGAGTTCCCAGCCTACAGGCACTGATTTCGGTTTCTCTAAGCCTATTTCTAATAATAATTGCTCCTTAATATACTTATAGCGCAGTGCTGCTAATTGCGGAGAAGAACTTGGGGTCATCTTGTTCATCCGGGCCTGAACAATTTCATTAATCGCCTTGTCTTTTGCGCGTTTTGAGTGATTAGGTTCTAGGCCTAAGCCCTTGCTTGTGTTAGCTAACTGCGCTAAGGTGGCGGTTCTGTTACTTAAAAGACGGGTAAATGCCTTTTCTGCTGGCTTAGCCGGTTCACCGAGGCTTCGGGAAATCAAAGTATTGGGCTGGAATAGAGAATAATCAAATTCGTTAATTATCTGCCAGCCTATTTCAGGAATAAAGCCTTTTTTACCTTGCTTCAGGGCCAAGTTGTTTCTGGTAATCGCGGTCTGATAACGGCTATGGGTGGTCACAATAATATCATTATTCTTAAATACGCTTTCTAAGCTGGCTTCGTCTGACTCTGTAGAAATCCTGCCGACCTTATAATTTTTACCTAAGACGCTGCTGACAGATAGATGAAGCTTGTTCGCCTCTACAGGTGTATTGGTGCGCAGCACTACTTTTCCGGGAGACCTCTCTAAGAGATAGCTAATTACAGGAAGAAGCATCAAGTCTTTTCCTGCGCCTGTAGGCTGAAGACCCATAATATGGTCTTCTCCGGTTTTTACCTGGTCAATTAATTGGCGCATAAAGTTCTTTTGCGGACCAGTAAACTTAATACCTCTTGCTTTTTGTACAGCCTCAATATGCCTTCCTAAGTCAGCACCGATTTTCTCAAGAGGATTGGCTTCTAATCCATATTTAGCAAAGGTAGTCGTCAAGGCCTTGTTAATTGAGCCCATCTGGCCCTGATTGGCATCCATTGTTCCCAGTACGAAGCTATACAATACCTCTGTGGCCTCTTCTGTAGCATTCAGGCCATAGTCCTTAAGTATATGGCGGGCCTTCAGAATATCCTCTGCCCGCTGCCTGCCCTGTTCAAGACGGGCCTCGAAGCTTTTTACATCATTGGGATTGTAGATAATACCCATCTTCTCTTTTTGGGCCACACTCAAGATATCCTGAATTTTGGGCCTGTCTTTGCCTTTATTGCCGGCGCTAACAATCTGAACATATTCAAATAATTCTGGAATCTTATTCTGTTTCAACAGTGTCTGGGCCTTGGGCGAATGTAAGGCCTCGCTAATCCGCTGCTGTATTGGACCTTCGAGAATAGGCATCGCCAGATTTGATTCAGCCGCTAAGCACCAGAACTGGTTATTGTCTAGATGAGTTAGACGGTTAGATTGGGCCTGTTTTATTAAACCTGCTATTCTGTTTACTGACTTTAGATATTCGACCTGCCTACCTATCTCTTTACGTGGAAGGATCTGTCCAGGAATATAGAAATCAATTTGTCTTGCCTGGTTTAACTTGCTATAGAGCCCTTTTGCTGCAGTGACATTGCCTGTTTCCATAGCCTCTCTGGCCTGAGCCCTAAGAGAAGCAACAAATTCTCCGGCTTGGCCATAAGTGCGAATATCTTTACCCAGTTGCCTGAATTGCTCTCTTGCAGCCTCTGGTAATTCTAAAGACGGCGCTTGATTGTTAACATGTGCCTTAAGCGCGCCGGCAATTGCCTGGGCTGTGGCTAAGGTATCTATCTCGCCGGCCTTGGTTTTCACCTGGGGTAATTTCTGGCCGGGCAAAGTATCCTTGAAATGCTGTCTGAGTTTGTCTAATCCTATACCGGCTATGGTAGAGTTAAACCCGGGCAATTCCTGGTTCTGGCCCTTAACTCCCTGCCAGAGTAGTCTTGTTGCCAGTAACCTTCCTAAATTCTCTGCATCGGGTCTGGCCTTAACATTGGTTTCTAACTGGGTAATTTTTTTGAGAATCTTCCCTTCTCTGGCGCTGGCCGGCAGTTCAAATATCTTGCGTAATGCCAACTTTTGGTAATCTCTCTGAGTAGGTGTAAAGTGGGGGGTCAGGCCGATAAAGAAACCCCAGTGTAACAGATTGGTGTATTGGCTCTGGGCCCAGGAAGGAGTTCTATCTCCCGCAAATCTTGGTCTTCCCTGCGAATCAGCAAAACCTATTTTTCTTAAAGAATCCGAGGCATCTTTTCCGGAGACTAACTCATAAAATTTATAAGGATACACTAAGGTAGTATCTATCATTGTAACTGTGAGCGGCATACCTATATAACTATTAAGGCTTCCTGTTATATTTTCTGCGCTGTAGGCCTTCGCTCTAGCCCAAGTCCTGGCTAATAAACCCTTGGAGGCACCTTCTATTGCAGCTGTATCAGCAAACTTAACATAAAGGTTTTTATTAAATAATGCTCTGGTGAAGGAGAACGGCCTCTTTAATATCGGCTTTTGAGAGGCATATTTGAGGGCATTGGCAAATCGCCCTGGTGCAGCCGTATCAGCAAACTTAAGATAAAGGTTTTTATTAAATAATGCTCTGGTGAAGGAGAACGGCCTCTTTAATATCGGCTTTTGAGAGGCATATTTGAGGGCATTGGCAAATCTTCCGTCTCCCATACTTGCGGTGTTGCCGGTTAAGGTGCTTAATAAAGGCTTCATATAGGCCTTATGCGAGCCTTGCAAACCGGTTTCAAGGTCATCAAGGTACCATGGCACCTGTTTGTGCCCATCCGGTCTTTGAACCATTCTGGTTGAGGTTAAACGCCAAGGCCGACCCTGTTCGTGTTTCCTCCATGCAATTGCATTATCAAGGCCATAACTTACTCCTTCCTGGCCATATTTGAACCCTAAGGAAACAAATGGCCAACTAATTGCACCGGCAGCAAGCTCGGCACCGGCAAATTCCGCCCCAGATACTATGACGGGCAGCTTGGTTGATGCTTCTATAAAGGTAATATCTAATTTCTTTGGTGCAAAAGGAATATGTGCTCTTACGGGTTGGGGGAGAGTTGTTTCGGAGAAAGGACTATATCTTGCAAAGGCTTGGCGAATGTTAGTAAGGTGTCCGGCGCCCCATGGGCTAAAGACGTAATTAGCAGCTAACGATTCGCCAAGCCTTTGCAAGATATAGTCCTTTCTC
>CAZEQA010000017.1:0-3909 GCA_964514265.1 uncultured Planctomycetia bacterium
ATTTGTCAAAATAGTCGGAGGCATAATACAACCTGTCCTGCCAATCAAACCCCAGCCAGCGCACATCTTCCTGAATTGACTCAACAAACTCAGCTTCTTCTTTAGTGGGGTCTGTATCATCAAAGCGCAAGTTACAGCGGCCTGCGTACTCCTGGGCTAGACCAAAGTTAAGACAAATCGCTTTGGCATGGCCGATATGCAAATACCCATTAGGTTCGGGCGGAAAGCGGGTATGCACCCGGCCTTTGTTTTTTTTGTTTTTCAGGTCTTGATCGATAATCTCTTTGATAAAATTAGTTGGCATGGCCATAGTTTTTTTCGCTATAGTAGAACTGGTCTGCTTCGCTAAAATACTTTCGTCTTCAGCTTCGCAGAACCTATTAGCTCCTTCGAAGCCAAATACGTAAGTATTTGGCGAAGAAGAGCTGCCCAAAGTTGTCGCCAGCCGAAGTTCTCAACATCAATATTGCCAGTTGATTGTCAAAATGACCGTCCGCCGTGGCAAAGGCGGTTTTATCCAATTGGGCTAATTTTTACAAAAGTTCTTGACAAATAACGTTTCGTAAGGTATATTTAAAATGCGGGCGTTGACTGGGTCGATGGCTCGCATTTTTTATTTCTGCTTCGGACTAAACTCCCACACACTAAAGTAATTCGGTTGATGCTTCGTAAAATTCGCTGCCAAAGAGTCTAACTCTAATTTCCCTTTCAGGAAATCACAAACTTTGCTTTTGAATATATCCGCTTTCCTTTCCGGTTGCCGACTTCTTTTAAAATCCAACACAATACATCCTATCATAACATCTACCAGTTGAATAAAAAGAGATGCGTGTGACTCCAACACAGTTGCGTTGTAAACAGTCGGCAAAGTCTTTATCTCCGGCTCATAATATTTATTGCTCGTTTTCGGCTTGCCTAAGAAATCCGCAATAATGCATATTTTGTCATCTGGTTTCATATTATTCTTGATCAACATCTTAGAGTAACCAATATATGCTTCCCATGTGCTTGGGAAGACCTCTTCAATTTTTACTCCGGGATTTGCCTTATCAATCACAAGGCTGCAGAATTGAAGCTTTGTGAATTTAAAATATAGGCCTATAAGATCGTAATAAAATTCGTGCGATCCACGAGTAATGCTTGAAAATTTAAACTCAAAGCACCCTTTCTTTACAGGTAATCCTTTTGTTTGTCTTTCAAGATCAAGTTTTGATTCAGCTCTATTCTTTAACGTGCGCAACTCTTCGTACAAAGCCGATGTATCTTCGCATTTTAATAGACCTATCGCAAAGAACCGCTGATCAGGATCATTATGCAAAACACCAGTCTCATCAATAAAACCGAAATAATTTGCCATTTTTATCTATATTGAACTTTTTTGTTTTCTCTCCCGAATACTTTTTAACAAAAAGGGTGCTGCTTCTTCGTATGTTTTACCAGATTTTATGGCATTACAGATGAAGCAACTTGTTTTTAAGTTATCTTTAGTGTGTCCTCCGCCCTTGCTCTGCGGATTCAAATGATCAAGGGTTGCATTTTTATCTGTAACTTTATCTCCACAATAATAACAAGTCCATTTATCTCGCTCAAAAATTTCTTTTCTTCGCGCGGGATCAGTAAAATAGTCTTCTTTCTCGCTTTCCTTAACCACAGATAATTTTTCTTTCACTAAAGAAATTTCTTCGGGAAGCAAAACCGTATAAAGCGTCCCTTCGCGATTAACATCGCCAATCTTTACGCATCCTTTCTCCTCTAGACCTTTTAAAAGCTCAGTAACATGAGCATAATTGGTCTTTTCGCCTCTTGCGCCTTTTCCCCATTTTTCTGCAATAGTCCTCTTGCCGATACGAATTTCTGGAGAATTTTTGAGGTGAGAATTGCGTAAAAGAAAAATATACATCGCCGCTTCATAGGGCTTAAGCTCTGGCATAAGAAAATCGACAAATTGTTCAATTATTTTCGATAAATCTTTATCCATAGTATTCGCTCCCATAAAATGCCTATATTTTATCCATCCGAAAAATGGTTCGGACAGTTGTCAACATTGGCTGCCCCGCCTGGACTCGAACCAGGAAACCAAGATCCAGAATCTTGTGTGTTACCATTACACCACAGGGCAATATATTTTAATGCATCAACTTCTGCGCCTGAGTTAGTCTCCGTAATACCTTTTCCTTGCCCAAGACTACCATTAGCTCAAATAGGCCCGGGCCTACTCTTTTTCCCGTAAGTGCTACTCTTACCGGATGAATCAAAGTTCCCGATTTAATCCCTAAATCGGAAATCAACTTTCGGCAGACGCTCTCTACCATCGGCAGGTCAAAACTTTTAAGTTTCTCTAAAGCCTTGGTTAATTGGGCAAAAATCTCCCCGGTCTTTTTCTCTTTGAGCAAAAACTTCCCTGCCTCGGCAGTATATTCTATTTTAGAGACAAAGAAAAAGTCGGCAAGTTGCAAGAAGTCAGTAAGTACCTTTGCTCTTGGTTTACATAAATCTATAACCTGGGTGAGCCATCTGCGGTCATAATCTTGAGCAATAAGCTTTTTCTCCAATAATAGGGGGACGAGCCTCTCAATTAAACTTTTAGTATCTATGTTCTGGATATACTGGCTGTTCATCCATTCTAATTTTTCGGGATTAAAGTAGGCGGCAGCCTTCACTATTCTCTCCAAGCTAAATTCTTGAATCAAATCTTGCTGCGAGAGAATTTCACGGTCATCACCCGGCGACCAGCCTAAAAGGGCCAAAAAATTAAACAGCGCGGAAGGCAAATAGCCCTGCTTCCGATAATAAGCAAGGGGCCTGGCCCCTTTTCGCTTGGAAAGCCGCGAACGGTCCTCGGTAACAATTAAAGGGATATGTGCAAACTGCGGCGTTTTAAATTTAAGTGCCTCGTATATGGCAATCTGTTTGGGAGTGTTGGAGATGTGGTCCTCACCCCGAATAACATGAGTAATTTCCATTTCATGGTCGTCGAGGCAGCAGGCAAAATTGTAGGTTGGTGTGCCGTCGGACTTTATTAACACCTGGTCTTTAAAAGACCCGGCAGCAAATTTAATTGGCCCGCGGATCAAATCCACAAATTCAAAATCCTTTTGCCCAACTCGCAAAATAACGGCCTCACCTTCACTATAGGCCTGGCCTTCTTTTAGAAGTTTTTGCGCATATTTTTGGTAAAGGTGGCTGCGCTTACTTTGAAAATAGGGCCCTTCATCCCAATTAAGCCCAAGCCATTTTAGGTCTTCTAAAATCTGATCTAAATATTTCTTCTCTGAACGCTCCTTATCTGTATCCTCAATTCGCAATACAAAGGCGCCTTGATTATGGCGGGCAAACAGCCAATTAAATAAGGCGGTTCTTACCCCTCCGATGTGCAAGAAACCCGTGGGGCTGGGAGCAAAACGAACGCGAACCATCTACGAACATCTCCTTGAGTGAAGTCCTTCACGAGATACTTCACTACGTTCAGTATCGTCCTAGTCCTTCGCGAAGCGGAGGACGAAGCGCAGGACGAACGCGAATCATACCTTAGATCCTTCTTCTATTGCCTGTTTATTAATTTCCAATAAATGCAATTTATCCTTGGGAGCGATTTCGGAAAAGACTTCAAAGATTGTCTTGCTTTTTAAAATACCTTTTTCCTTTAAAAAGGCGCCCAGGGCAATCATATTGGCCACGCGCATATCGCCTAAAGAAGAGGCCATTTCTGTAAAAGGGATCTTGCGCACTTTTAGACTCTTAGGCGGCTGTTCATCTTTAACTAAAGTGGAATTAAACAAGACCAACCCATCTTTTCTTACTTTACTCTTAAATTTATCCCAGGAGGGCTGATTAAACACAAATAAGGTATCACATCTATCTACATAAGGAGAGGCAATCTCTGTATCGGCAATAACCACCATACAAAAA
>CAZEQA010000017.1:3919-14508 GCA_964514265.1 uncultured Planctomycetia bacterium
TCCGCGCATCGCTGCCCCGTAGGAAGGTATCCAGGTTAAGTGCCTATTTTCTTTAAGCGCAGCCAGGGCAATCACCTTGCCCAAAAGCATTATCCCCTGGCCGCCAAATCCTGCACAGATAATCTCTTCTCTCATGAGCACTTGATTTAGGGAGCCCGAAGGGCGACGTAAATCAATCTCCTTTCTTCTCTACTTTAGCTTGTGCGAATGAGATCCTTGACATCTTTGATGTCAAGGATCAGTTCGGCCAAAGAATGGCCTCATTTAAATTTCCCTAAGGGGAAGATCCTGGTCATCTCTTCCTTAACCCACTGCCAGGCCTCTTGCGGTGATTTACCCCAGCATGTGGGGCAGGGAGAAAGAATCTCGACAAGAGAAAAACCTTTTCCTTCGAGTTGATTGATGAAGGCTGCCTTTAAGGCCTTTTTGGTTTTTAAAACTGCGCTTGAGGAATCTAAGGCCACGCGCTCTAAAGAAGCTACGGCAGGAAGAGTTGCCAATAATTCGCAAACCTTCAAAGGATATCCTTCGGTGACAGAATCTCTTCCTAAAGGCGTGGTGGTGGTCTTCTGCTCAAGAAGTGTGGTAGGAGCCATCTGCCCACCGGTCATTCCATAAACCGCATTATTAATGAACGCACAAGTTATGTTTTCCCCGCGATTAGCTGTATGAACTGTCTCGGCTGTGCCGATAGCTGCTAAATCTCCGTCGCCCTGATAGGTAAAAACAAATTTATCCGGCTGGGTCCTTTTAATGCCCACAGCTACAGCCAGGGCCCGACCATGGGCAGCCTCGCAACAATCAAAATCCCAGTAATCATAGGCAACGACCGCACAACCCACAGGCGCAACAGCAATAGTCCTTTCTCTAATACCCAATTCGTCAATCACCTCACAAATCAGACGGTGCGCTATTCCATGCCCGCAACCCGAGCAGTAATGCGTTTCTACATCACGCAAAGACTTGGGTCGAGAAAATACCTTTTGCAACATATCACCTCTTAAAATTAAAAAAGCGCCTGACCCTTTTGTGAATTTCTTCTTCGGTAGGAATGCCGCCTCCGGAACGTCCGTAAAAATCAACTGGCGCGCGGCCTTTAACGGCAAGCTGCACATCTTCAAGCATCTGGCCATAAGACATCTCGGTAACGAAGAATCTTGAGCTTCTTCTTTTTCTCTTTAACAACTTCTCAAATATATCGACGGGAAATGGCCAAAGGCTAATCGGACGCAATAGCCCCACCCTTTTACCCTGTTTACGCAAGGTCTCCACCACGCTGTGCGCAATCCGGGCCATACTTCCATAGGCCACTAAAATTATTTCGGCATCATCTAAATGCAATCCTGCAAAGCGCTGTTCTTTTTTCCTAATCTGACTATAGTTCTTCTGCAAGACCTTATTGCATTCCTCCAGCTCTCCTTCTTCCAGGTAAAGCGACTTGATTACATTAGGCGCTCTTCCTTTGCATCCCGTCAAGGCCCATGGCTTTTGTTTCCGTATTCCGTTACGGTATACGGACGACGGACGACGGACGACGGATATTGGTTCCATCATCTGTCCCAACATTCCATCGCCCAATATTATCGTGGGCGTGCGATATTTATCTGAAAGGTCAAACCCGAGAAAAACTAAGTCATAGGCCTCCTGGACCGAACTTGGGGCAAGGACAAGGCAGTGATAATCGCCGTGGCCACCGCCTTTGGTAGCCTGAAAGTAGTCTGACTGGGCAGGGGCAATGTTGCCCAGGCCCGGGCCGCCGCGCATAATATTTACAATCAAACAGGGCAACTGGGCACCAGCTAAATAAGAAATCCCTTCCTGTTTAAGGCTAATTCCTGGGCTGGAGGAAGTAGTCATTGCCCTTTTTCCGCTGGCCGATGCACCCATAACCATACTAATGGCAGCTAATTCACTCTCTGCCTGCACAAAGATACGATTTTCCTCAGGGCACCTCTTGGCCATATAAGCAGTAAGCTCATTTTGTGGTGTAATTGGATAGCCGGCATAAAAATCACATCCGGCACGCACACCTGCCTCACCAATAGCCTCATTCCCTGTCATCAATATCTTCATTTACTTATATACTTCGATGCAACACTCCGGGCATATCTGGGCACAAAGAGCGCAACCCGTACACTCTCCGCCCTTAAAATAGACCGGGTACACGCCGCGTTTGTTCAGTGAGTTTTCTAAACCAATCAAGCCCTTGGGGCAGCTTTCTATGCACAGCCTGCACCCTTTACATCTCTGGCGCCTTATTTCTATTTTGCCCATTGTAATTTTTCAATTCCTCCAGCATAGTGCGCACAATGCCTTGAGCGGTCAATCCATACCTTTTTAAAAGAAACTCGCGTTTTGCGTGAGGGATAAATGTGCAAGGCAAAGCAATCCTTTTAATATGCGTAGCGGAGATGTTCTCTTTTTCCAAAAACTCTAAAACTGCAGAACCAAAGCCTCCTGCTGAAACTCCTTCTTCTACCACTATTACCGTAGCAAATTTAGTACAAATCTTGCGCATTAACGATTCATCAATGGGTGTTACAAAACGGGCATTAACCACAGTAGATTCTATGCCTTGTGCAGCCAGGGTCTTTGCTGCTTCTAAACTCGGATAGACCATACTGCCTAACGCAATAATGGCTAAGCTACTTCCCTCGCGCACAATCTCACCCTTGCCATACTGAATCTTACCGGACGCATAGCCCTTAAAAAATAGGTTCTTTTTCGCCGGGACCTCTCCTTTGGGATATCTAATCGCCGAAGGACGCGACGCACCTAAAGCGAACTCCAGCATCCCCTCCAATTCTTCTCCATCTTTAGGGGCCATCACGGTCAAATTAGGTATATGCCGAAGATAGGCAAGGTCAAAAGTGCCCTGATGCGTAGCGCCGTCTTCTCCGACAATACCTGCCCGGTCAAGGCATAAGGTTACCGGCAGATTCTGTAGACACACATCATGGATAATCTGATCGTAAGAACGTTGTAAAAATGTAGAATAGATAGCCACAACGGGTCTTAAGCCTGTCTGGGCAAGGCCGGCAGCAAACCCTGCGGCGTGGGCCTCGGCCATCCCTACATCATAGAATCTGGAGGGAAAACTTTGCGCAAACTTATCCAGACCTGTGCCTTCGGGCATAGCCGCGGTAATCGCCACTATCCTATTATCGTGTCTGGCCAGTCGAATCAATTTGTCGCTAAAGACCTGGGTAAAGGTCTTACGTTTTACTTTTGCCTTCTCGCTAATGGTAGAGCTTACGCCGTGGAATTTTTCCGGAACCTCTTCGGCATTAGAATACCCTTTGCCTTTCACGGTAACGGCGTGGACAAGCACCGGCCCCCCAAGACGCAATACATTCCTTAAAGTACGCACAATCTCTCCAGTGTTGTGTCCATCAATAGGGCCGAAATAGCGAAAGCCCAATTCCTCAAAGAGTATCCCCGGCACTAAAAGACTCTTTAAGCTTTCCTCTAAACGCCTGGCCAGGGAATTCAATTTTTTTCCAAACCGCGGAATTCTCTTAAGCAAGTTTTCCAAATCCTGTCTGATGCGGTTATAAATCGGCATGCTAATGATCCGGTTAAGATAGTGGCTAAGCGCTCCTACGCTTCTGGAGATACCCATCCTATTATCGTTGACAATAACCACAATATCTTTTTTCAACTGCCCGGCGTGATTAAGGGCCTCAAAGGCCATTCCTCCGCCTAAAGAGGCATCGCCGATTACCGTTACTACTTTTGCCCGCGCTACATCCCCCTTCGCCAAACTCTTATCGTGTTTGGCTTCGGGGGATAGTCCTCCGTAGCCTTGGCGAAGGAGGACATCTTCACCAACCTTCTCTTCTTGGGCATAGGCGCAAGCCAGTCCCAAGGCCGTGGAAATAGAGGTAGAACCATGCCCGACAGTAAAGGTATCGTAGATGCTTTCATTTCTGTTGGGAAACCCGCTCAATCCATGCCATTGACGCAGTGTGTTTAATCTATCTCGGCGCCCGGTTAAAATTTTATGGGTATAGGCCTGATGCCCTACATCCCAGATAATCTTATCTTTTGGCGTGTCTAAGACATAATGTAACGCCACAGTCAGCTCAATTGCGCCCAGGTTAGAAGCCAGGTGCCCGCCGGTCTTGGTTACTGTTTGGATAATCTCCTGGCGAATCTCCCGGACAAGCCGGGGCAACTGTTGCAAAGACAGTCTCTTTAATTCCGCAGGGCTGTTAATATTCTCTAATAGACTCATTTGTCGTCGTGCGTTGTGCGTGATGCGTATTGCGTATTTTTTCGTATTGCGTAGAAGATTTTAACGCAATACGCACAACGCAATACGCAATACGAATTAATCTGTGCTAATCTGTGCATCTTTCAGTTCCCAGCCCTCATCCTTTTTGGACAAAGTCTGGACCTTTTTCTGGGCCACCTGTAAGGTCTTATGACAAAAGCGAGAAAGTTTTACCCCTTCCTCATATTTCTTCAGGGACTCATCCAGCGAAAGCCTTCCTGATTCCAGCTCCTCAACAATCTTTTCCAGCTTCTTTAATGCCTCTTCAAATTTCATCTCCATCATCGCTTACTCCTTGTTTAGCGTTTAGCGTTTTCTTTAGCGTTTAGTTAAAACCTTTTGTTTTCCTATACGCTAGACGCTAATAAATATACGCTAATCATTATTCTTTAACGATCTTTTCCACGTTACTAATAAACGAGCCTTCGGCTAGTTTTGTCTGGACCTTTGTCCCTGGTTTAAGCAGACCTGCCTTTCTAATAATCTTACCTTCCGGCAGACGCAGCGTGATACTGTAGCCGCGGGATAAAATATTTAACGGGCTTAAGGTGTGCAGTTTACCAATTAAGAGATTGTATCTTCCTTTATATATTTCAACTAAATGCCGCGCCTTTAATTTTAAAGTTGAAACTAAATCATCGATTCTTTGCTGATGCTGCTGAATTAAATCGGTGGGTTGCCTAAAAGCGTATCTTTCTCTTAAGGCATTAAATCTGTCTTCTAACTGCGTAATTTTGTAAGAAATAGTACTTGTTGCGCGGGAATAGAAAACCGCTATTTTATCCAGAAGTTCTTGCTTAGCAGTAATAACTTTCTCTGCCGCCTCCGAAGGGGTAGCTGCTCGATGGTCGGCGACAAAATCCGCAATAGTATAATCTATTTCGTGACCTACTGCAGAAATTACAGGGATCTTGGAGCGGTATATTGCCCGCGCCACGGCCTCCTCGTTAAAGGCCCAGAGGTCTTCTAGGCTTCCCCCGCCGCGGCCGACAATCAAGACATCTACTTTAGCAAACTCGTTAAACTCATCGATAGCCCGGGCGATCTCTTGGGCTGCGCCCTCTCCCTGAACTCTCACTGGATTTAAAATAATTTCCAGATTAGCAAATCTTCTCTTTAAAATCTTTAAGATATCCCGAATGGCTGCCCCTTTAGGTGAAGTCACTATACCGATGCGCTGAGGAAGAAAAGGAAGGGGCTTCTTGTGTTTCTCCTCAAACAGGCCCTCCCGACCTAAGCGCGTTTTAAGTTGCTCAAGGGCAAGCTGTAAAGCGCCGACGCCCTTGGGCTCTATTTTAAAAACATTTAGTTGATACTGTCCCCTTTTCTCATATACGCTAATTTTCCCAAAGCAAATAACATGTATTCCACTTTTGAGTTCAAACTTCAGTTCCTTATTAACATTTTTGAACAATACCGCCGACAATACACTATTCTCGTCTTTAAGGCTAAAATACATATGGCCGGATGGGTAATGGGTAAAATTCGAGATTTCGCCCTCAACCCAAACCGCAAGAAACGTCTCCTCCAGAATTGTCTTTACCCTGCGCGTTAACTCCGTAACTGTATAGATCTGTCTTTTCTCTGCCATCTTACAAATCTTGAGGGTCTTAAGGCCTGAGTCTTATTGGCCTTTGCCCAAGAGATTATTAACTATATTTGCAATCCTTTGCCTATCTTCTTTTTTAAGGGCGGTGAATTGAATGCCTGTATCATAACGCGAAGGCCCACCTTGCTGGGCCGGAGGAATCTCTTTAACCCATCTGACTGTGCCTGCTATAACTTTACTACCTTTAACATCAGCTGCGGATTTGTCTTCCGGGCCCGAAAGAACCTTTTTAACCCAGGCAATCGTGCCTTTTGAAATTATATTTGACAAGGTATCTCTCAAGTCTATCTCTAACTCCACCTCGGTCATCACCTCTATCCTTCTCCCAATTATTACACGCACACCGCCCACGCTAATATTTTTTGTATGAGTCAGAGTAGAAAACTGAGGGACTAACTTTTTGTAAACTGTAATCAAGCAAGGGTATTGTACGCGTGAAGATCTGCGTCTATCCGCCCCCTCCCACATTTTAACCTCCTTGTAAAAAGGCTCTTTTTTTACTCAAGCTTCTCCTGGATTCTCTCAATAGATCTGGCCTTGCCGCTTTCTTCATCTATATCCAAAACCACGCCGTGCAGCTGCACATTTTCAGAAGCCATCTCAAAACGCACAGGCATCTGCGTGAGAAAGCGGGCTAAAATCTGCTCAGGCCTGCGGCCAATTACCGAATCATAAGGCCCGGTCATGCCCAGGTCTGTGATGTATGCGGTGCCCCGGGGGAGAATCCTTTCGTCCGCTGTCTGCACATGAGTGTGTGTGCCCAAAACTGCACTCACCAAACCGTCGAGGAACCAGCCCAAGGCAATCTTTTCGCTGGTGGCCTCGGCGTGCATATCCACCAGAATTATCCGCGTCTTTTCTTTAAGCTCTTCAACAGCGGATTTGGCACACTTAAACGGACAATCGATAGTGGACATAAACACTCTGCCTTCTAAGTTTATTACACCTACGCTTTTGCCTTTCTTTGTCCGGATGAGACCATAGCCTCTCCCCGGGGCGCCTTTAGGGTAATTCTCTGGGCGCAATACCCTTAATTCTGAATCAATCACTTCCAGAATCTCTTTTCTCTTCCAGATATGGTCTCCGCTGGTCAACATATCCAGGCCGAAACTGAAGAGTTCTTCGACAAGCTTAGGAGTTAACCCTGAGCCACCAGCAGCATTTTCCCCATTGGCAATGGATAAATCGATCTTGTGCCTTTTCACCAGTTTAGGTAAAAGTATGCGGATTGCCTCTCGGCCTGGCTTGCCGACGATATCGCCGATGAATAAGATCTTCATCTAAACTCCTTATCATGTTTAGCGTCTAGCGGTTAGCGTTTAGCGTATAGTAAAATTCCTTTTGCTTTTCTATGCGCTATACGCTAGATGCTATACGCTAATCTTTATTTCGCGTACTCGATGGCCCTGGTTTCCCGAATCACCGTCACCTTAATCTGTCCCGGATACTCCAGCCCCTCCTCAATCTTTTTTCTAATCTCCCTGGACAAAACCACAGCCTCTGCGTCATTAATCCTGTTTGGCTGCACAATCACCCGTACTTCTCTGCCCGCCTGAATGGCATAGGCCTTTTCTACGCCTTTAAAAGAATCGGCTACGGACTCCAATTTTTCTAAGCGCTTGATATAAGATTCTAGGGTCTCGCGCCTTGCCCCGGGGCGGGTTGCGCTTACGGCATCGGCAGCCTGAACTAATACAGCCAAAAGTGAGCCGGGGGGTACATCTTGATGGTGGGCAACAATGGCGTTGACCACTAAGTCGCTTTCACCATATTTCCTGGCCAAATCTCCCCCAATCTTCGCATGGGTACCTTCCACTTCATGGTCGACAGCTTTACCGATGTCGTGTAAAAGCCCTACTCTGCGCGCCAAGGCAAAGTCTATCCCTAATTCCGACGCCATTACTCCCAAGAGATAGGCCACTTCTTTAGAATGTTGCAATACATTTTGACCAAAACTGGTTCTGTACTTAAGGCGGCCTAACAGTTTTATTTCTTCCGGATGCAACCTGTGCACTCCTACGTCAAAAGCGGCACGCTTGCCTTCTTCTCTAATAGTGGCTTCCATTTCCTGCTTAACACGGGCCACCACTTCTTCGATGCGTGCCGGATGGATACGTCCATCGCTAATCAGCCGCTCCAGGGCAACTCTGGCGACTTCTCTTTTTACCAAATCAAAGCCAGAAAGAGTAACTGCCTCCGGCGTATCATCAACAACTACATCTACGCCCGTGGCAATTTCCAGGGCGCGAATATTCCTTCCTTCCCGGCCGATGATTCTTCCTTTCATTTCGTCATTAGGAAGGCTAACCACGCTAACCGTAGATTCAATTGTATGGTCAGCAGCACATCTCTGAATGGCCAGGCTAACTATTTCCCTGGCCTTTTTATCGCCTGCCTCTTTTGCCTCTTCCTCCACTCGCCTAATCATTGCTGCGGCTTCCAGCTTGGCTTCATACTCCATCCTTTCCAGAAGAATCTGTTTCGCCCGCTCGGCAGTTAATCCAGAGACCCTCTGCAACCTCTGCTTTTCCTCTTCGATTAAATCCTTGAGTTCATTGTTCTTGCTTTGCACTTCTTTCTCGCGAAAGGCGATCTTTCTTTCTCTGGCCTGAATATCCCTTTCTTTTTTATCAAGAATATCGACCTTGCGGTCAATATTCTCTTCTTTCTGTAGCAGTCTTCTTCCCGAAACGGCGAGCTGCTGTCTTGTCTCCTTGGTCTCTCTTTCAAATTCCGCTCTCGTTCTATAAAGTAAATCTTTGGCTTCTAATTTTGCTTCGCGACGAATATTCTCTGCTTCTCTGTCTGCTGCCTGAATTGCCTCGCGGGCTTTAGTTTCGGCAGTTTTAACTTTTCTCTCTGCGGCATATTTACGGATGAAATAACCCAAGATAAAAAATATTACCGCACTTGGAACAATGAAAGTAATCATTTGTGTAAAGTTGGCTTGTGTAATCATAGAAACCTCCAATAAGCACTGAACTTATGTCGCACTTCGTGCTCCATAAGTCTGGGCTTCATTTGACTACGCAGAGATTACCTTGGTAACGGAGATATCGTGGGAGAATGCAGGAAGGTCGTTTAAGACCTGAAAATCAAAGGCCAGGCCAATGCGAGGAATATGTGCGGAAAGACTTGCCAAAAATTTATCATAATAGCCTCTGCCCCGACCTAAACGCTTGCCTCGTCGATCAAAGGCAAGACCGGGCACTACCACTAAATCGATTTTGCTCTTAGGCGCGGGGCGCAAATATTCTCTCTTAGGCTGTAATATCCCGTAAGGTCCTGGAGCAAGTTCAGTTTTTAAGTCCTTTAAAATCGAGGCTATCATCCTTTTTTCTCTCACTAATATCGTCGGTACCGCAATCTTTTTGCCGATTTTCTGGGCCGCACCAATCATAAAACTTGTCTCGACTTCTTCATCGGTAGCAATGTAAAACATTATACACCTGGCCCGTTTAAATTCGGCAAGGTTAAAAAGCTTTTCTTTAATCAAGTAGCTTTTGCGTAATCGCTGCGCATCATCTTGTTTATTTACTTTTTGTTTAATCTCCTTTCTAATCTTGGACTTCAGCATGTTGTCCCTTATGCTTCTTAATGTCGTCCCATTGGAAAGAACCCATTACGGCCTGGGCAACATTGGTGAGGTGGTCGCCAATCTTTTCTAGATTATTGATAAAATCTAAAAAGATAATCCCGGAAAGCACAAAACATTTCCCCTCGCTCAACCGCTGAATGTGATTCTGCCGTAACTCCATTTGCAGTCTATTTAGAGTCTTTTCTCTAACCAGGGCCTTTTGCGCTGCCTTATCACCCTCGCCTTGCAAGGCCGACTTTACTTCCTCAACCATGGCATTTACCTCATTATGCATAAGATGCAGCTCATCTATTGCGCGTTGGCTAAAGGGGAGCCTCTCCTCCACTGCCCTTTCAGCCAACTCTTGTAGATTCTCGGCGTGGTCACCGATTCTTTCAATATCATTTACGGAGTGTAAAAGCGCGGGTAACTTCTCTGACTCCTCAGGCGTAAGGCTGCGCTGGGAAATCTCCACCAGATACTGGGTAATCTCTTTTTGCAGATTGTCCACAGCTTCTTCCTGAGAAGCGACCTTGTCTAAAAGCCGCGAGTCTCGACTAAAGAAACCTTGCATCGCACAGTGGATAGCGCTTTGAGCAACCTGAGTCATCCTGACCAATTCTTTCGCCGCTTGATCTAAAGCTACAGGGGGCGTATCTAAGAGGTGTTTCTCTAAAAACTTGGGCTCTGCGGGTAACTCTTCTATTTCACCAGGGACTACCCAATAGCAAGCCTTCTCCAAGAGTCCTATAAATGGTAAAAAGACCAAGGTATTAAACACATTAAAGACCATGTGGGCATTGGCAATGTGGCGCAAGATATTATCTCCAGGAGTAATAAATTCAATAAATCTAGCAAACCAGCCGTTATAAACAAAGATAAATATATAACAGACGCCAATGACATTAAACATGGTATGAGCAAAAGCTGTCCGTCGGGCAGTAAGATTGGCTCCAATGCTGGCAAGCTGAGCCGTTATGGTGGTGCCGATATTGGCACCCAAAATTAGACTGATACAGGCTGGAAAATTTAAGAGACCATTAAAGGCTAGGGCCATTACTAACCCTGTTGTTGCGCTGGAGGACTGGATTATTGCGGTAACAACTGCCCCGGCTAAAATTCCTAAA
>CAZEQA010000017.1:14518-15175 GCA_964514265.1 uncultured Planctomycetia bacterium
AAAAGCGGATTTGCGCTAAAACTAATCAGTGCCTGTCTGGTTAAGGGATTATCTTTAAGAGGGCCTAAGACCTGCTTCATAATAAAAAGACCCAAGAAAAGCAGGCCGAACCCCAAGAGCACCTGCCCCCAGAATTTCCAGGCCCTTCTTTTGGCTAAGATAAACAGGGCAAATCCTAACCCAATTGCCGGCAGGGCATACTGGTCGATTCTAAAAGCAATAATCTGGGCAGTTACGGTAGTGCCGATATTAGCACCCATAATTACCCCGATTGCCTGCTTAAGGGTAAGAAGGCCCGCATTCACAAAGCCCACTACCATCACTGTGGTAGCAGAAGAACTCTGGATTATCCCGGTAACTACTGCTCCTGTGAGGATTCCGATTATTGTCTTATTGGTCAGAAACTTGAGAATCTGACGCAGCTTAGTCCCGGCCAGTTTCTGGAAACCCTCGGAAAGCAATTTCATCCCGAAGAGAAACAGCCCTAAACCACCGATTATTCCGAAGATTATTTCTTGCATCGTTCCTTTTTGGCTTTTCTAACGCTTTTTGGCACCACTATTATACACCATCTTGAGGTAAATTGCAAAGCTATCTGGTGGCGGGTCGCGTCAACAAAATTCTGTAAATTCTTTTAAGGACTTACCCTTCCATTGA
>CAZEQA010000018.1:0-14880 GCA_964514265.1 uncultured Planctomycetia bacterium
CGGTCGCGTTCGTAGTTTATTGCTGCATACTTATAAAGCATAGAAGCATATTCTAAGTCGCCAGATGCCACCCCCTCCCTGGCTGCTGCTTCATAAGATAAAGCAGCATTATAGAATGCCTTTTCTCCGGATTTTTTGCTCCAACAACTCGCTGCGGAGGCAAAGCACAAGGTAGACTGCTTGTGTTTCTTTTGACTTCTGTAAATAGTAGCCGCCTTCTGGTATGAAACAAAGGCCTGATAAAAATTCTCCCGGGAAAGAAAATCATAGGCCTCCTGTTCCAACGACTTAGGGTCTTTATCCATCGCTAGAGCATCCTCCTTTAATGAGCACACAACTTGCAGAACGAAGCGAATGTAAGTTGCTGTGCGAATTAAACCCCACACCCAGCATTTATTTTAGAGATTGTTTCAAGCGTTTCTTAAGAGCGGTTAATGCTTGGGCATGATGTTTCAGTTGCCTTTCTCGATTAGGAGCATCGAGCTGTTGTTGGTATGCTTCATAATAAATGAGTCTCTGCAATCGTTTCTTATTGTGCTCAGTAATACGGCGCTTTAAATTATTTGTGTAGCCATAATATAGCTCATCCGTCGCATTATCTTTTAAAACATGTACATAATACATTGCTGGGTGTGGGGTCAAATTCAGCCACAGACTTATGTTCACTTCGTTCCATAAGTCTGGGCTTCATTTAAATTACAATTGTATTCGTATTAACAATATGATATCATAAAATCTATGCAAAACAAAATAAAAAACAAAATAGAAAATAGGCTCCTTAACTGCATCCGGGATTTAGACAAAACATACTCTTTAAGCAAAGTATCGCCTCTTTTATCCAACAGTATAAAGGATTTTGTATTAAGAAAAGGTAAAAGGGTGCGGCCGCTCCTTTTTGTTATTGGCTATCTTGGCTTTGCTCAAGGGGCCGCTCCCAACCTTTATCAAGCCGCCGTATCCTTTGAACTCCTCCATGATTTTTTGCTTGTCCATGATGACATAATAGATAACTCAGATACCAGAAGAGCAAAGCCCTCGATGCATAAAATCTTCGATAACTATTTAAAAAGATTCAAAGATATCAAATTTAACGGCCGGGATTTGGCGATTATAGCCGGCGATATTATCTATGCTATGGCCATAGATAGCTTTTTGTCAGTAAAAGAAAATATGCAGCGCAAAGAAAAGGCGCTCAAGAACTTTATCAGCTCGGCAATCTACACGGGAATGGGAGAATTTAGTGAACTTTTAGCCGGCGCCAAAGACTTAAGAAACATAAGCAAGCAAGATATTTATAGAATATACGACTATAAAACTGCCTGCTACACATTCGCCTCGCCTTTATCTTGCGGGGCGATGCTTGCCGGGGCAAAAGAAAACGAGACAGATAGACTTTATAAATACGGAATATATTTAGGAAGGGCCTTCCAGATCAAAGACGACATCTCAGGTATGTTTAGTGAGGAAAAGGAGAGCGGAAAATCAGCGTTTACGGATTTACACGAAGCAAAAAAGACACTGCTTTTATGGTATGCGTATAAAAACTCGGACCGGAAAAATAGACTAAAGATTAAAGAAATTTTAATAAAAGACAAAGTAAAAAAAATAGATTTGTTAAAGATGCGTAAAATAATCGAGGCCTCTTGCGCTTTAGACTACGCTAAAGGAGAAATCTTAGGCCTTCTAAGAGGTGCGCAGGATATAATTAAATCTTCCCGGATGCATAAAAAATACAAGGCCTTCCTTAATGACTATTCCAGAAAACTTTTAAGCCTATGAACCCCGTTAGAAATTTAAATATGTATAGATTTGAGATAGATTCATTAGCTATAATATTTATAGTATTGTTTAACCTTAAGCAAAGCTTGGAGGAATTTCTAACGGGGTGAAAATCAATTTAGCTAAATCTTCCGGGTTTTGCTTCGGAGTAAAAAGGGCCCTGGAGATTGCCCGGCAAACACTAAAGAGTCAAAATAATATCTACATGCTCGGCAACATTGTGCACAACGAAGATGTAGTCAGGGAGATAAAGAAGGCCGGGATAAAAAAGATAGAAAGGCTTATCCCGGGGAAAAACAGGACCCTGCTAATCCGCGCCCATGGCGCCTCTTTAGAAACTTTTAAAAAGGCCCGCAAGCTTGGCTATGCGATTGTAGATGCGACCTGCCCGATGGTTAAAGAAATACATACAATTGTGAAAAGATTTGCCCGCCAAGGCTACAAGATTATCGTGATAGGAGATAAAAGGCACGATGAGGTGCAGGGGATTATCGGCCAAATCAAAAGTAAGGCAATAGTAATTGATACTGCCGAACAGGTTCCGCTTAAGGCCATTCAGAAAGTAAAAAAGGCAGCAGTCGTAGCCCAATCTACGCAAAATATGGAAAAGGTCTTGAAAGTGGTCCGGGCCTTAAAAAGGGACATTAAAGAATTAAAATTTTTTAATACAATATGCCGGCCCACCAGGAGCAAACAGGCAGAGATAAAGACAATGCCGCTTCTTAATGATGCGATGATTATTATCGGTTCAAAGACCAGCGCTAATACGAAAAGGTTATATGAGATATCAAAATCACTGAACAGTAAAAGCTATTGGGTCCGGGCAAAAGAGGAAGTAAGGCCGGGGTGGTTTAAAGGAATAAAAAGTGTAGGGCTGATTGCCGGGGCCTCCACGCCTGATTCGACTACCCAAGATGTAATCAAGCAAATCAAAAAGGGGCCAGGCCCCTTTTTGCCGTTTTTGCAAAAAAGCGCCTGACCCCTTTTTTAGAGGCTTTGAATAAATGATGTGATGGAAGAAATATATTTTTCTTTGGAATCCAAGAAAGTACTATTGTGCCCCCCGCGCAGTTCGGCAAAGCGCTTGGGTCCGCCGGCGGCAGCGTAAAGCTGTTGGGCTAAACTGAAAGGTACTATTTCGTCGTCTTTACTGTGAATAAATAATTTCGCCGCATCGATTTTCTTAATCTTAGCCAGCGAATCAAAGCTATCAGAGAAAAATGCAGTGGGCAAAAGGGGATAGAGTATCCTGGCTAAATCCCTTCCTCTTGTAAATCCGCCTTCAACTATCAATCCTCCCACCTTCTGCTCTGCGGCAAGATGTATAATTGCTGCACTGCCTAAGGATTCTCCATACAATATAATCTGCTCAGGTTTAATCTTGCGTTTATCGACCAAATAGTCGTATGCGGCTTTTGTATCAAGATATATTCCCTTTTCCGAAGGCGTTCCCTTGCTTCTGCCGTATCCGCGATAGTCAATAATAAATAGATTCAGTTTAATCTTGTGAAGCAACATCAATTTTTCTAATCTGTGCCCGATATTTCCGGCATTTCCGTGACAGAACAGTAGTGTATATTTGGCCTTACTTCCGGGGATAAACCAGCCATTAATCCGGACACCGTCTTCTGCGTTGATATAGACATCTTCAAATGGAAGGCCAAGAATCTCAGGTGTATGCTCAATCTCTTTTATCGGGAAATACATACCGCGGCTCTCAATGTATTTAGCGTAGCCAAAAAATAATAATACTACAGCAATTGCTGCGTATATTATTATGGCTTTCACCATTGCGCCTGTTCTTCCGGAAGCTTAAACTGCTCCGCCGCAAAACTCGGCATAAGCTCCAGGGCCTTTAAACCGATTTGCATGCCTGCTTGAGGATATTTTGTGGCAAAAGTATCCAGGGCCTTTGTATACCTTTCAGATTGAAAAGTCGTTCCTCTTTGGGACATATCCCCTTGCGTGCCCTCGTACCTTTTTCCCATGGCCTCAAGCTCTTCTTTGCTCATCGAACTGTATTGCTCCATCATCTCTGTCATCATCGGTGCTGCCTGACTCATAGCTTTCTCTGTCACTTCCCGTATTTGGGCGATGAGTGCCTGGTTATTTTGATAATATGCGCTTACTTCTCTGACACATCCTTCGGGGTCCCCCATATTACTCTCAATAATATCTGACAATCCGGCGTAGAATCTATTCAGCAACCCGGCTGTGTCTTCGGCCCAAGCAACACAACAGAGCAGACCCAGCATTAAAAATGCCACAAGCAAGATACGTAACATCTTTTCTTCCCTCCTTTTGGCTTAAGCTGTATTATCAAATAATACAACAAAATCTCTAATCGGGCAAGTAAAATCTTCCGGCCTCTTGAGATTTTACTGGTAAAATCTCAAGAATTAGATATAATAAGTGAGGACATAAGTTATGGAGCTAAAATTTTCGTTGAGCGACATAACTTATATGTCCGAACTTATCCCCACACCAATGCATTGGTGTGGGGATTAATTCGCACAAACTTAAGAAGAAAAACTTTAGGAGAACAATTTACGTCTCAAGTTTATTTACAGACCTAAATTGTGTACTCATTAAATGAAAAAGCTGTTAAAAATCTTTTTTGCTATAGCCGGGGTCTTTATCCTTATTATTGCGGCGGCTTTTGCCTATTTAAACTTTATCTATCTGCCCCAAAAAGTAAAGTCGATGGGAAGAGTATATCTTGAGCAAAAGTCAAAGGGTACCCTGCAAGCCGAATCCATCCAGTATATCCCTTTTAAGGGTGTGCAATTAAAAGAGATTACCATCCTCTCTAAAGAGAAGGAACCAATTTTTACCATAGAGAAGCTTTATGTCAAACTCAGGCCCTGGCCCCTGGTTACTAAAAGAATAATAGATTTCCGTATTGATTTGTATCTCCCGAAGATAAAGAGGCCTTTTGTGTTTGATGGGATTTACCGGATTAACGAGCAAAGGTTAGATTTAGACTTCAAAATAAGGCATAGGCTTTTTGTGCAGAGTGAGGTTCTCCAGGGAAAGCTCAAGCTATGGATAGACAAAGAAGAAAGGATTTATATAGATTGCCAACTTACTTCTGGCGACTTAAATGCGCAGGGCAATTTCTATATCCAGGATAAAGACCTGCACATTGAGAAACTTTCCACAACGATTTTGGATTCCCAGATTGATTTTATCGGCGATGTCCAGAAACTAACCGACCCATCCCTGAAAATTAAAGGAAATCTAGACAAAAATCTTAGCGGGCTTGAAAAAATAAACCCCCAATATTTTAAACTTCCCGATACGCTTAAGATGAACGGCCGCTGTGGGCTTGAGATGTTTATCTCCTCTAAAGTGGACAACCCGCAGATAGGCCTGAAGATAAATGCCGCGCAAATACAGATTGCCAAGACCAAAATAGAAGACCTATCCATTGTCTCTAAAATGGAAAATAAAGAAGTATCCCTTACTAAATTCTACGCCCGATTATGCGATGGAGAAGTCAACCTGCAAGGAGCCTGTGATTTAAAAGCCCCGGATTTTCCTGCTAATTTAAATCTAAATATTTTTAATCTGGACCTAAATAAGATAATCAAGGACATAGCAGAAAAAGATGTCTTTCTCCAGGGCCGGCTGTTTAGTTTAGGCAGGTTCAGCGCCCCGCTTAAAAACCCAAGAGCAGTTAGGGGCAAACTCTGGCTGAGTATCACCGGAGCCGAGATGCTAAAGCTTCCTGTATTTGAAGGGATGAGCGAGGTCCTACCCCTTCCCAACCTGCGCAACCTCAAATTTAGGGAGGCCAGCGGAAATTTCGCTATTGAGCAGCAGACAATCAAAACCGATGATTCCAAGGTAATCAGCAACAATGCAGTCATATATTTTAAGGGGTATATGGATTTCGCCGGGAATTTAGCCTTCGATGTCGAACCATCTTTTTCCCAAAGCTTTCTGCTTGCTTCTCCAAATATAAACAATATCCTGGGAGTATTTATTGATTCTTCGACAGGGGGCTTTTTAGGAACAATCAAGTTGAAGGGGAATATCCGCAATCCCCGCTACAGCTTCCAACCCATATCTAAAGATAAGCTTTTTCAAAAAGGTATAGAAGAGGGGTTGAAACAATTATTCAAATTCAAATGAAGTCCAGACTTATGGAGCGAAGCGAACATAAGTCTGAGGCTGAAGTTGTCCCGATAGCAACGAGAAAATTTAGAATAAATTTTCGAAGTGTTTTGCTATCGGGATTAATTCGCACTTATAATTTACGTCGCTTCGCTCCGTAAATTATGTGCTCATTAAAAAGAGTAAAAAATTAATAAAAACTTTCTTAAGGTAACTGTTGTCTTTTTTATCGTTTATCTGATTTGCGCCGGCTATTATTTTAAGCGCGTTTATCAGCCCTGGGGAATCTGCGACACAGATTTTACCGTCTTCACCAGGGCTGCCGAAAGCATCGCTCAAGAAAAGGACATCTACCTCAAGCCCTACCTGGAAACCGGCGTAGATTATTATAAGTATTCTCCTGCCTTTGCCATATTTATGGTCCCCTTAAGCAAATTACATAAACACCTCTCTGTGCCCATCTGGTTTTTCTCCATTTTTGTCTTTTTTATGGGCGCTATCTTTTTTATTCACAAGATACTCATTGCTGATGGCAAAGAAAAGATTCTATCCAAGACATTTTATGCCCTAGCCATATTGATGACTATGCGTTTTCTCTTAAGTGTAGTGCAGCGCGTGCAAAGCGATTGTCTGGTCCTTTTTCTACTCTCCCTTTTTATTTTTGCCCTTTTTTACAAAAAAGAGGCAATAGCCGGCATATCTTTAGCTACTGCCTCAATGATTAAGCTTACCCCTTTAATATTTTTGCCTTATCTCCTCTTAAGAAAAAAGATTAAAGCAGCACTAGCGTGCGGACTTTCTATTGTATTTTACCTTCTGGTTCCCTCACTTTATGTGGGAGCAGGCAGAAATCTTGAATATCTGAAGAATTGGTTCTTAGTACAGAAAAAGAACCCTGCCGATTATATCTTCTGGTATAAGAACCAGTCTTTGCTAAGTTGTCTTTCAAGGTTTTTAAGTAAAGATTCGCAACTGGCTATATTAAATTTGGACCCTATGCAAGTATTTATCATTTTTGTGGTTTTGGCCAGCATCTTATTCTCCTTAATTTTTATCCTGCGCAGAAAAATAAAGCCCGCCAGACCAGGCCCGGCCTATCTTACGGAGCTGTCTTTGGTTATTATCTGCATGGTCCTTTTCTCTCCTCTTGGCTGGAAGCATTCCTTTGTGCATCTAATTATTCCGCATCTCGTTTTATTATATTATATCCTGTATATCAATCCACAGGATAAAGTTACCCGGACACTGCTAATTTTTTCTTTCTTCCTTAATACAGTGCTTAATCCGGAACTGACTAAACCGTTTGCTGAAATTGTCCAACTATATTCAAGCATAACTTGCGGCACGCTCATATTATATCTGGCCCTGTTAAGGATACGCTCTAAACTATGCGCACAATAATCGTTATTCCCACCTATAATGAAATAGAAAATCTGCAAAAGCTAACAGCGAAGATTTTCTCCGTTCTCCCGCAAACCCATATCCTGATTATTGACGACAGCTCTGCTGACGGAACAGGAGAACTGGCCGAGAAACTATCGCACAAAGACCAGCGCATAAAAGTAATCCACAGAACTGAAAAGTTAGGTTTAGGCAGCGCCTATATCCGTGGCTTTAAATATGCCCTGCAAAACGATTATGATTTTATCTTTGAAATGGATGCGGATTCCTCGCACGATCCCGGTTATCTGCCTGAATTCTTGAAATATGTTTTCCAGTATAAGGTTATCGTGGGCTCGCGATATATTAAAGGCGGGGGCCTGACAAATTGGGGGATCCGGCGAAGAATGTTAAGTTATGCGGCCAATCTCTATGCCAGGGTGCTGCTGGGCCTGCCTTACCGGGACTTAACCAGCGGGTATAAATGTTATTCTCGAGCTGTCCTGGAAAACTTAAGTCTCGATTCGATTATCTCTGAGGGTTATGTATTTCAAATAGAGAGCACCTACCGCGCTCACTGTAAAGGATATGCAATCAAAGAGATTCCTATTGTCTTTAAAGGAAGGAGAAAAGGAAAGTCAAAGATTTCGCGAGCAATTTGCCTGGAGGCAATCTGGAAGATACCTTTATTGCGTTCTTTTCGTATTATTTAGTTTAAAATATCTCAGGATTAGTTTCTTTGCCCTTTTTAATGCCCGGCCGCGGTGGCTTATGCTGTTCTTCACTTTTGGACTAAGCTGGGCAAAGGTCTTTCCGTATTTGGGAATAATAAATATAGGGTCGTAGCCAAAGCCGGATTTGCCTTTAGGCCTTGTGGCAATCCTACCGCAAACCTTTCCTTCCACCGTACCCACAACTCTTGGATAATCACAGACTGCCACAGTACATCTGAATCGGGCCTGCCTCTGGCGCATTTTTTTGTCTTTGAGCAAGGCAAGGAGTTTCCGGTTATTCTGCGCATAGGTGGCATCTTTTCCGGAAAAACGTGAAGAGCGGATGCCCGGCCTTCCCTTTAAGGCCGCTGTCTCTAAACCGGAATCATCGGCAAGGGCCACTTTTTTGGTATAACGGGAAACTGCCATTGCTTTGCGAACGGCATTTTCGCGAAAGCTCCTATTTCCCTCTTTTACCTTGGGACAGCGAGGGTACTTCTCTAGCGACACTACCTTTACTCCTACCCCCGCCAGGAGCCTTTTCAACTCCCTTTTCTTATCCGGATTCTTAGTCGCGATAACTATTTCCCTCAAAATACACATCCCCTTTTTCTTCCAGGCTCGGGGTCCTGTCTGGTGTTCGCCTTTGGTGCTCGCAACCCTAAAGGGTGGACTTTGCATTCCTTTTAAGCAAAGGTCCAAAATTACAGCAGAAGAAACTTATATTAACCGTGCTTTCTTTTGCTGCGCTCCAAAGGCTGGAACCCCAGCCACCCCTCGCCTCACTGATATAGCGAGGTATTTTTGTTCGCTCGCTCACTAAAAACACCTCGCAATATAAAAAGCGCCTGACCCCTTTTGCGAGCAACCTCACAGATTCTTCTTCAAGGCCCCCTTCTGGATTTCGATTAGTTCTTTTATCCCCTTATGGGCCAGGGCAAGTAAAGTGTCCATCTGGCTTTTCGAAAAAGGCTCTTTTTCGGCTGTGCCCTGGACCTCGATAAAGTTCCCCTTTCCGGTCATCACCACATTCATATCCACGCAGGCGCTGGAATCCTCTTCGTAGGTAAGGTCAAGAAGCAATTTACCCTTACATATCCCTACGCTGGTTGCGGCCACATAATCTTTAAGCGGTAATTTTTCAAATAACTTATCTTTTCTTAATTTTTCCAGGCAATCGACCAGAGCCACAAAGCCGCCGGTAATACTGGCTGTGCGCGTTCCCCCATCGCCCTGCAAGACATCACAATCTATCCAGATGGTCCTCTCAGCTAACTTATCTAACTCTGCTACTGCTCTTAAGGAACGGCCGATTAACCTCTGAATCTCATATGTGCGTCCGCCGATTCTACCGCGTGCGGCTTCACGGGGAATGCGCTGCGTACATGAGCGCGGGAGCATCCCATATTCGGCGCTAATCCAACCCAAGCCTGTACCCCTGAGAAAAGAAGGAACCTTTCCTTCTACTGTGGCTGTGCAAATAACTCTTGTGTTGCCCAGCTCGATTAAACAGGAGCCTTCCGCATATTTGTTAAAATTGCGTGTAATCTTCACCCGCCTCAATTTGTTATTATTCCGCGCATCTGAACGCATTATATACCTCTCTTTTTGTATATATCTCTTCCACGGCAATCAATTCCCACAATCAAGGGGAAGTCCTCGACCTCCAATCTATATATCGCTTCCGGGCCAAGCTCTTTATAGGCAAAAGCCCTTGCTTGCTTCACTCTGGTAGAAAGAAGAGCACCGGCTCCTCCGATAGCGAGAAAATACACAGCTTTGTATTTTTTAATCGCGCCTCTTACTTCCGGGCTTCTTACCCCCTTGCCAATCATGCCTTTTAGTCCTACTTTTAGTAAATCTATGGTAAAGGCATCCATACGAGAACTGGTTGTCGGCCCACAGGAACCAATAACCCTTCCCTTTTTCGCGGGAGTAGGCCCGCAGTAATAGAACACTTGATTTCTTAAAACAAGGGGCAGCCTCTTTTTCCTTCTTATGGCACAAACTAACTGTTGATGTGCCAGGTCGCGCGCAGTATAAATAATGCCGTCTAAGAGGACCTCATCACCAGCCTTTAAAGACTGGATAGACTGCTCAATAAGCGGGGCGTAAATCTTTCTCATCTTATAATCGCCTCGTTGCGCTCCTTAAGGCATGACAACTAATATTTACCCCTACAGCCAGTCCGGCAATATGCGTAGGGCAGCTTACGACGTTCACCCCCAGGCAAGTTGCCGCACCCCCAAGACCTAAGGGGCCAATGCCTAATCGATTAATTTGCTCAAATAGTTCTTTTTCTAGGTGCGCCAGGATTCTATCGGGACTTTTTCTATCTATCGGACGCAGAAGCGCTCTTTTGGCCAACAATGCCGCCTGGTCAGCTCCGCCGCCTATACCTACTCCGACAATAAAAGGAGGACAGCCGTCCGGACCAGCCAGCTTGACGCTACTAACAATAAAATCTTTGATTTTGTCTAAACCTTCGGTAGGGTTAAACATCTTGAGCGCACTTTTATTTTCGCTGCCAAAGCCTTTGGGTAAAACAGTTAGATTAATATGCCCTCCCTTGACCACATCTATATGCACAACACCGCCGGAAAACCCCGGTTTTAGCTTTCTCTTTAAGGGATGGGCAATAATGGAATTGCGCAGGCCTCCCTTTTTATAGCCCTGTTCAATGCCTTTATTGATTGCCGTTAATAAGTCGCCTCCGGCAATTAAAACCTTTTGGCCCAATTCTACAAATACATAAGGCAGGCCCGTATCCTGACAGATTGCCAAGTTAAACCGGCGGGCGCAATCTGCATTTTCCAGCAGTGCCTGGAGAAGTTTCCGCGCGCGGCTATTTTTCTCCCGGGCTAAGGCACTGGCCAGTGCCTTATACACATCCCGGCGCAAAACGGTATTGGCCTGAATACAAAGTTCGGCTACAGTATCTTTTATTTCTCGAGCATAGATTTTAGGCAATTTTAATAAGCACTGGACTTATGGAACACGCAGTGTGACATAAGTCCATCTCCTTTAGTTTTGCTACTTCAGTTTGTGCGAATTAACCCTACACCCAATTGTTTCAAAGAAACTCTACGAAGTATCCGGGTGTGGGGTAAGTTCGGGCATAGACTTATGTTCGTTCACTTCGTTCGCTCCATAAGTCTAGCCCCCACTCATTTTATGCAGCTGCGGAATAACCCGCACACATTCAAGATAGCGCAGGCAACGTTTCTGCAACTCCCTGGTCTTGGCCAGCAAGTCTCTGCTGAGCTCAAAAAAATTGGGCTGTAAAATTAAAGGCGTTTTCTTGGCGCCCGCTTTCAAAATCAGACTGACGGCCTTATCTATATCTTTGGGGTCGGTTGATGAGCAGATGACCATTTTAACAAATACATCCTTTTTTAAAGCTACTTTCAGGAATCTCATATGTTCGGGCCAATATGCAACCATCCCCGTGGAGCTGGGCAATTTAAAGTCCATAGCGATAATATCGATGTCATCGATAAGCTCGGAAATCTCCTTAACCAATATGCCGTTGGTCTCAAGATAGGTGGTTATGCCGTCGTATTTAATCAATCTTAACAATCCTTTTAAGCAATCTTTTTGCAGAAGAGGCTCCCCTCCTGTTAGACAAAGTGAATGATAGTCCTGAGTGAATCTTTTAATGCTCCGATACAGCTCAAGAGGAGTATATTTTTCGTAAGCCGTTAAGTGGGTATCGCAGAAGCGGCAGTTGCACATACAGCCATAAAAGCGCACAAAGACCTGGGGGCTTCCCGCATATATACCCTCGCCCTGAACACTGAAAAATATATCAGCAACCTTCGCCTTGCTCATAATAATGGGTCTTCTAATCCGGCCTCGCGAAAACCTTTGGCGCGAAATCGGCAAGAACTACATTCCCCACAGGCTCTCTTTCCGCCCCGGTAACAAGACCAGCTCAGCTCATATGGCACACCCAAGCTCTGTCCCAACTTAATAATCTCGGCTTTGGTCTTGTTGATTAAAGGGGTAAAAAGTTGAATACCTTTAGACTTTATCCCTACCTTTGCAACTTTTTTAAAAGCGCGGTAAAAATCCGGGCGGCAATCGGGATAATTAGAAAAATCGCGCGCATTTGCGCCGATAAAAATGGCCCTGGCCTTGATTGCTTCGGCATAAGAAAGTGCAAAACTTAAAAAGACAATGTTTCGCGCCGGGACATATGTCGAAGGAATGCCCTTACTTCGTTTAGGAATCTCAAGTCGCCTGTCTAAGAGGCTTGAGCCTTTCCAGGGAAAACCTATCTTACAGACTAAGTATCTACATCGTGCCTTGCGCGCTATTTTCTCTGCTGATTCTATTTCTCGGATGTGCCTCTGCGCATAATCAAAGATTAAACAACGAGGAGCAAAACCTTTACTTTTCGCCAGATAAAGACAGGTTGCAGAATCTATTCCTCCCGATAAATGGACAACAGCTTTCTTAGGCATATCTATCTTCGGCAAATGTTGCGCAGGAGTCTTCGGTCTCCCAGACGCAGACCCTCTTCAGGATAAGGCCTTTGGCCTTGATTAACTTTTTTAGTTCGGAAAAGATAAATTCGGCAATCTTTTCGGAAGTAGGGTTATTTCTCTTAAAAAATGGCAGTTTATTTAAATAGGTATGGTCCAATTTTTGCAAGACCCTTTCCAGTTTTTTCTCTATTTCCTTAAAGTCGCAAACCATAGAAATATTGTTTAACTGCTCGGAAGAAATTTCTACTTCTACTTTCCAGTTGTGGCCGTGGAGCTCTTCACATCTTCCCCGATAACCGCGCAGACTATGTGCCGCGCTAAAACGCGATTGAACCTTTATTGCATACATTTTTTATTATACCTTCTCTACTCCCCTTGAAAGTCTCACACCCAGAAATCCTCTCCCTACTTTTTTAAATACGGCCGGTTCATCGGATACATAAAACTTACATTTAGCCGGGCGCAAGTTGCGTTTTGCGCAAAGATTATTTTTAATTAATATCTCTTTTGCCTCCTGGGCTGTTTTTTTTGCCGAATCTACAAATTCTATTCTCTTGCCCACAGCTTTTCTGATTATCCCCTTAAGCAAGGGGTAATGGGTGCAACCTAAAATTAAGGTATCAATATCTTTCTTCAGTAAAGGCGTAAGATACTTTCGGGCAACCTGTAGCGTTACCTCATCGCTAATCCATCCTTCTTCGGATAAAGGGACAAAGAGAGGGCAGGCCTGCACAAAGGCCTTAAAGGCGGGCTTGATTCTTTTAATCTCGCGCTGGTAGGACATACTCTCTACAGTTGCCCGGGTCCCGATAATCCCTATGCGTCCTGAACGCGTTGTCTGCACAGCTTTTTTAACTGCCGGCTTGATTACTCCGAGAATAGGGACATTGAACCTTCTTCTCAATGTGGGAAGCACAAGGCTGGAAGAAGTATTGCAGGCTACAATAATAAGTTTAACGCCGAATTTCAGCAGGAATCTTACGTTTTCTATGGAAAATTTAATTACGGTTTCCGGAGATTTGTTCCCGTAAGGGAGCCTGGCTGTGTCGCCAAAATAGATTATATCTTCATCGGGTAACTCTCTAATCACCTCTTTCACTACGGTGAGGCCGCCAATTCCTGAATCGAATATTCCTATGGGCCTATTCTTTTTGCTCATCATCACTGACGTACCGTGCGTCTTTGGGTAACATTGCGGTTATATTGAATAAGGCCTTTAATAATGGCAGAAGCAATCTTATCCCGGTAAAAGGCATCTTTCAATCTCTTCTCTTCCCGAACATTGCTAATAAAGCCCACTTCAACTAAAATAGCCGGGATGTTTGTCCCTTTTAAGACATAAAAGCGTGCCGGTTTTGTACCTCTATTTCGCTGGGATAAATCCCTGCTCAAACTGTGCAAGACCTGCTCTGCCAAGTTGACAGAACTGTTTCTATGCTCGCTCAGTATCAAATCCCAAAGAATAGCCGGTGTATCTTTGCCGCAAAAAGGGTCCTCAAAATTTAAATCGTAATTCTTGGCGGCCTGAAAAGACCGCCAACTATCGTCAATAGATTCGGAAAGATAAAATACCTCTACTCCATTTACCCATCTTGAACGCGAGGCATTGGCATGGACGCTAATAAAAAAGTCTACGCCTTTGGCATTGGCTATTCTTGCCCGTTGCGCAAGTGAAATGAACCTATCGCTTTCCCTGGTTAAGGTAACATTTATCCCGGCGGCATTAAGTTTTCTTTTCAATCTCCTGGCAATATCCAAAACTACGTCTTTCTCCATCAGGCCGCCTTTTCCAACGGCTCCGGGGTCTTTTCCACCGTGCCCTGGGTCAATAATCACATTTTTGATTGGCCAACCGGGAACTTTAGCGGGAACCAATTTTCTTTTAATAGGCCTTTCTCTAAAAAACGGGGCTAGCGTCCTGTAGGCAAAAGACCGGGGGATAAGCACCGACCCTTGATAAAACTTGGCTTCTTTATTCATCGTGTGCAGCGTATCATTTAAAAGCGCACCCGAGCTATCCGCCATTATCCTTACTTCTTTACCGTCTTTGCTAAGGGTTACTTTTCTGACAATGGGGTCGAGATGATAATTTAAATTATAGACCTCACATAGCGATTGAGCAGAAATGTAAGGCACCTCATCAATTATAACTGTCTCTTTAAATTTAGCGGGATAGACAGGCGCCGTCGCACACCCTGTTAGAAGAGTAGTAAGTAGAAAGTAGAGAGTAGAGAGTAAAAATATTTTTTTCATTGACATTGAAAATTAAAAAATGGTGGACACGATCACAACCAATTCGAACCACGGCTGAGCTCCAAGCCCATATTAAAATCCTTCCAGTAAAACACCCTTATTTATACCAGAAATTAGCCCAAAAAGCAACAGAATTACACTTATTG
>CAZEQA010000019.1:0-14748 GCA_964514265.1 uncultured Planctomycetia bacterium
AAGGCCTTTGGTATATTACTCATCTCACTGAAATCCTGGGCACCTCTTTGATAGAGCCAGGAAAATATCTGTTCGGCCCTATAGGGTAATCTCTCGATTTCAACAATCGCTTTTTTAAGTTCTTCTAATGTGAAATTCTTGATATCTTTTTTTACCATATTTGTTGTTTTTTGGCTTTAGTATCTGATTGTCCTTCTTTCAATGCCTAATAGCGGTTTTATCCCAATTATACTAAAAAAGAGTTGATTGCTCTTTAGGTGTTCAACAGACCTTACCTCCTTCAATTTTAAGGGCACAAAAATACCAACCATAATTCTTAAAATAGAGGAGATTAAAAAAAGCATTAAGATTTTATGCCCAAAAATAGGTGGTAAGCTTTGTAGCAAGAATCCACCAAGAAGTGCACCGCTACACAGTGCTAATCCATTGAGTACATTAAAATATGATATGCATCGAGTCCGCTTTTCAGGAGTTACCGCATCATAGATAAAATTGGTTGTACAAAGAGTGAATCCCGCCCATACAAATCCCGAAAATATTTGAGCGAAGAACAAAAATATTGGATAGCGATTAAAAATCCATAATAATGGAATCAGTCCAATTAATGGAGATACAAATTTTATAATTTTTAGATTGCCAACTCTGTCTGCATGTCTACCCCACCGGCTGATCGTCAAGTAAACCGTCGAGGTGGCAGTAATGGTAATCAGAGTATAAAGAAAATAGCTAAAGTGTAAATCTTTTAACATCAACACAGCAAAAAATGGAGAAGCTAGGTTAACCGAAAAATTCATCATTGATACGAATAAGACAAATTGAGCAAAATTACTTTTTCGTATACGAGAAAGAAAATCAACCAAACTAAAGTAGTTCTCCTTCTTATACGCAAGAAAGGGCTCGTGCATTTTCTTTAAAAAATACCAAGAAATCGTTCTAAATATGAATGCAAAAATAAAAATAATTGCGAAACCGTAAAATACATTAACCTTTTTCATCATATGAATAATAAATCCAGCAATAAAAGCTGCGCTCACTATTATAAACCCCAGAGTTCTATGCCTCCAGCCAAAATATGCACCTCTTTTATCTTTTGCCACCAAATCCGACATTAAGCTACCCCATGCAGGATTAGCCAGTGCTCCGAAAGATGTAAACAGAATTACGACTGCTATAAAAAAAGCAGGTTTTGCTCCACCTAATAAAGCTATAATTGCCATTGGTAATAACACAAGGGCCTGAAATAGAACAAAGGTGTTAATAATCTTTTTCCGCGATTTCAACCTTTCAGTAAAATCAGCACTTTTAAGCTGTATTAAAGATGCAAAGAAATTAGGAAGAGCATTCAGCATTCCTATATGTTTTGCTGTAGCGTTCAACAAAAGTAAAAATGGAGTAAAATACTCCTGGGTAAAGCCACCCATTGCACTGGCAAATATGCCGTCAAAAAATGAAAGCCTTAGGTTCTTGTCTACTTTAACATTTGCTGAACTCATGCCACGCATTTCTCTATCTGATTAAATGACAATGATATTAATTTTATCACATGTAATAAAATGGGCAAGCTGGCTGAAGCTTGCCCACCATCTAAGCTTAGAATAAAGTGGCTTGGCCGCTGCCCTATTCTTCATTCTTTAAAACTTTTAGCTACATTCTACGATGCATCCTTTTTCTCTGTACTACATTCAGACTTTTCGGCTTTTTCTTTTGGTTGTGTTACTGGCTTAGCACTGGGTTTTTGAGTTTTCTTCTGCTTTTTCATTCAAAATCCTCCTTTCTTATAACTTTATCTCTTTTGGCCAGAAAAAGATATAGCCTGTTAACCAAAATCCTGTTGCTTGCACAATTTCTTTGTATTTTGTCCTATCCGTAATCTTTGAGTTATAATATGCCCAACCTGCTCGATAAAGCTGCAAATAGATTTCATTTATCTTGGCTTTATTACAGAACTCTATAAGTTCCAGTACGGCCTCTTTGGAATAAAGGACCTTTTTATCTGAAAAAAGCTTACCCACATCCCTCTTGAGGCTATGGACAAGTCCTGTCTTACAGTCGATGGAGGTCGCGCATAGATATTGTTTAAATTTAAAAATAAAAAAGTTACTAAAAAGAACTCAAAAAGGAATGTCGACATTTTTTGTTTTAAACCACTCTCCTAAAGGATAAAGTTTGCCTTGTCGGTCTAGATAAATCATTATAGCTGAGTAGAGTAAAACCGCTACGATTAGAACCAAAGCGGCTTTCAGCCTTTTTTGGGAAGAAAGAATTAGGTATTTTCCGCTGTAAAGCATAAAAAATAGGCCTAAGAAATTTGTTAACGCATAGCTAAATACTACCAACCACCTAAATGGCAAATGTGTAATATAAAAAATAATATTTGCCATCAAGTAACTCAAGGGTATATTTACAAAGACATCATTCCACCATGTAAACGGTGAAAGCACCCAACCAATAAAGAATATTAAACCGAGGATGATCTTTTTCACCTGGCTTTTATAAAATTAACCTTAGAGTTTAGTAATTCTTGCCCTGCAACTTTTTATTTTCTTCAAGCACTTTATCGTAAGCTGTTTTAAGAGTTATCTTTTCATCCAGTAGTTTGTCGTACTCATTCTTCAATGCCTTCTTTTCCTCTATTAAAGTCTCCGTCTTTACAGCCAGCTTCATCTTTCCATCCAAAAGATTGTCATATTCTTTCTTTAAGGCATCTTTTGTTTTTACAAGAAGAGTTAACTCTTCTTGTAAGGCAATCTTCTCATTAAACAGGGCTTCGTATTTACTCTTAGAAACTCCGCAACCAGCTACAGTAATTGTGAGTAAAGTTATCCCTCCGAGCAAAGGAATTAATCCTGTCATTTTCATGGAAGTAACCTCTCTAAAAAATCTTAAGTTAAAATTTAGATTCATCTTATTGGTTCAAGTATGTCTTTAATTCTGCCGAGGTCTTTGGCCCAACTATTCCATCCACCTTTAGGCCTTTCATCCTCTGAAATTCTTCAATTGCTCTCTTGGTTTGTGGGCCAATTATGCCGTCAATTGCGCCAGTGTAAAATCCAGCATTTTTTAATGCAGTCTGAACCTCTTTGTTTTTGCTTAACCCATCTGATGAGATAGCTGCTGGATTTGCTTTTGTCTGAGGCACCTCGCTTAGCGCAGGCATTTGCTCCATCTCAAGTTCAGGGGGCGGCATCGGGTCTTGCTCTTCTTCTAACATCATTGTCTCCTGGCTAAACTCTTCATTTGTAAGCTCAGGAGTTTTTCTCTCTTTACGTGTACAGCCAAAAAACGTCAGTGCGACAATAGTCATCGCCGAAAAGAAGAAAACCGACATCCTTTTATGCATCTAACACCTCTCCCTTTTTATAACTGCTCCTGTTTTCTTTGGAAAATAGAGTTGTTATTTAGGTAAAAAGGGGGAATTGGAAATGTAAAAAGTAGGAATGGTCTAAAAAGATTTGATAATGAGTTAACCTAGTTAGAAATATATATATAAATAGAGAATGACCTCGTATTCCCTACATTTTACCTAAATTATATTCAGTTTTCTAGTCTCTCACCTGCTGCTAAATGTTAATCTTTCTTCCGCCTCATAATCCGCTGTTGTAAATAAGCTTTAGCTTCACTTAAGCTGATAAGCTATACACCAAATTTCTAATTTGTCAAGAAAATTCAGCAACAGCCTACCCCTTTTTAACTTGAGCTAAAATCCCTTTTTGTATTTTAGAATTACTTTATCGTTTGTTTGCGATTTCTTTTGAATATTAATTTTGTCCTGTTCTAATTCTTTCTCGGCGCCTACAGCAATACTTTCAGTAATCTTATATTCGCCACCGACTTTATGAGTTGTGATTGATTCTTTTCCGTTCGATTGATGTTGCTCAACTCCATAGCTTGCTTCCAATTTCTCAGAGATAGCCTTTTTAACTCCGATCCCTTTAGTCTGGCTATCATATTTTAATGAAATATCACTTATTCCCAAGTGTTGAGCTATTTTACTTTCCGAGCTGGCAAGTACAAAATAATCTAAGAAATCCCTGACAAGATCTGCGGATATCTGGCCTTGACTTAAAGCCACCTCGGTACCTTTCCAACTTTTCCCGGTTGTCAGCATAAGTAAAAGTCTTTCCTGGGGCATTGGAGGCTCTGATTTTAATTGTAAATCTGGTTTATCCATTGTGCCTTTTAATACTATCTCAATCTTTGTCCCTTCTATAATGGAAACTCCTTTTAAGTCCAATGCCGGCATCTTTGGGTTGCCGGAAAAGAGAATTTTGCACGTCTTGAGCTCGATAACAGTGCTCTTTGGGCCAGATACTTCTCCACTTTTTAGAACTATCTCTCCGAATAGTCTTAAGTCATCTTTGATATTTTTAAGGGTCATACCAAAAGAACCGGAACAATTGTCTAAGGAAAAATCATTTCTTGAAAACCCAACAATTTGAAATGTGCCTGTCAATTCTGGTTCCAACAATGGGCCTTTGGTATAAATATCTATATCGCTTATTGTGCCAGATACGCCGCTTAAAAGTTTGCCTTCTGTAAATAAATCAAAAAACGACCTAAGATATACTTGTTTAGAATATACATTAATATCCAGGGAAGACTCTCTATAACTGCCGTAAAAAAGGATGGGTTCTGAATTGGGTAACTTTAACCTACCGTTATCAATCTTTAGATCCAACCCTCCAAGATTAAAAGAAGTAAAGCTAATTTTCATCTTCTGTATTCTAATAATACTTCCCTCGGGCAAGCCTTTTAAATTTTCTAATTCAAGATCATAAAATGATAATGTCTCTGATAAATTGCCCTCTATTTTTTCAATATCTATATTTTGAGGTTCAAGATATCGAGATAATGTGAATTTGGCAATAGCGCTTGAGCCTTTTGTAGTAGAGAGAAAATAATAGATTAAAGCACTCAAAAATAAAAGCAAGACTAAGGCAATGGTTAAAAGACAAACTTTTTTTCTTGGCATTCAAATTAGTCCATTTATAGCTTGAGAGGAGTTGTTTAAACTTTTTTATTTGTGGGCTTATCTCTTATTCAATTGGTATAACTATAGTTATTCCGGCTTTAAGTTTATTTGGGTCTTTAATCTTATCTTTATTCAGCTCATAGAGGTACTTCCAACGATGGCCGCCTCCCAGCTCTCTTTGGGCTATCTTCCAGAGAGTATCACCTTTTTGAATGGTATAGGTTTTTGTGGAAACTTTTACTTCTGATTCAATCTTTTCTTCCTTTTCAATAAGATATTTGCCTTCTTCAACAGGTTTGGCCTCTTCTTCTTTAGGCTGACCGGGATAAGGAATCATTACCTCTTCTACTTCAGCAATCATAAATTGGGCATTCCTATCTTTTTGCATACCTACAAGGTCGGTAATGGGTGCTACAGCATCGAGCTTTCCTCTACTTATTATACGGATACTTCCTTCAGTAATACCTTTATCAAGCATAAATTGTTTTACTGCCTCTGCTCTGCGTTTGCCCAGTTTTAGGTTATACTGTTCGGGTCCACGTTTATCACAATTTCCGCTAATAAGGATAGTTGCATCGGGATTTCTCTTTAAAATTTTAACTGCATTTTCTAATATAGGTATATGGTCATCTCTTAAATTTGCCTTATCATAGTCAAAATAAATCTTCACATTTTTGATTATCTTTTTAATAAGTAATGAAGGCCTTAATTCTTGTGGCTTTGGGGGCGGCAGTTCCTCTTCCTTATAATCAAAGATAATCTTATAAACATAAATATAACCCCTATTCCCCCAGGGTCTAATCTCACCTGGCGTTGTAGGCCACCACCAGTAACCAGAACGCTGCTCATCTTTGACTGGACCTGGTTGAGCATCTGTGGGCCACCATTGAAAACGTTTTTGTAGCTCTTCCCTCTCTTTTTTCCGGCTGGCTTCTCTATCTACCCGGGACTTCTCCCAAAAGGCAAAGGTAGTGGAAGCAGAAAAAAGCATAATCGCGATCAAACAATATTTAAAGGCCTCTGCTAATTTTATCCTCTTTGTCATTTTCATTCTTAAGAAATTCTTTATTGCAGATATTTCTCTAATTTTAACCAAGTCTGTTTGCCTACAATTCCATCGGCGTTTAAGCCATTGGCTTTTTGAAAGCCCATAATTGCTCTTTTGGTTCCTTTACCTATTTTACCATCAATGGGACCAGAATAAAAGCCTGCCTTTTTAAGGGCAAGTTGAATCTTTTTGGTAGTGGCGCTAGATGTGCTCGCCTTAGTACTTGCTGTCTTCTTTGCGGAAAGAGTAGTCTTTCCTTTAGTTTTTGCCAATTCTTGCTCCAAATAACTTATTTCTTCGTCTTTTTGTTGAAGCTCTGTTTCTAACTCGCTAATTCGCATCATCAGTTGTTGAGCTTGTAGGCTTGCCATTTCTTTTCTTGATGTTGCGCATCCAACTAAATTTAAAAATAACACAATACTCAACAGAGCTTTAAACCACATCTTGAAACCTTCTTTTTTGTTTAGACCTAATTTTTTAAGAAATGCTTATTAAACTCTTCCCAAAGGCTGGAAAAATTAGGAAAACTAGTTATACAAATTCTTATTCGACCTTAACCTTCACTTCTTTGCTTTTTTCTTCTTCTTCTTTAGGAAGCGTCACTTTTAAAACCCCATTCTTATAACTAGCCTTTATCTTAGAAGCATTTACAGGCGACGGCAAATCCATTAGTCGGTAAAAACTTCCTTGGTATCGCTCAGCATGGTAGTAATTTTTCTTTTTTTCTTCTTTAGCTTCTTCCTTTTTAGCAGAAATAACTAAAGAATTGCCCTTCAGTTTCAGATCGATATCCTTCTGTTCCATACCAGGAAGGTCTGTTTCTACATATACATTGTCTTTGTCTTCCCAGACATCAACGGAAGGAGCAAAGACTTCTTCTTTAAAAGAAGGAAAGCTTCCAAATGAGTAGCCAAAAAGCCTGCTCATTTCATTATGAAGACTCATTAAAAGCCTCCAAGGATCGCTTGCTCTATAAGGCACAAGTGCCATTTTGGACCTCCTTTTTATATTATCAAGAAAATTGCCTTCGGCAATGACCTAATACAATTTTCGAAGTGGTATCGTATTTATACTTTCCTATACCATGAAATAAAAAGGCATGGCCAGTGCCCTTTTATTGTTACCTTTAACTATTTTCCTTAACTTCCTTTTTCTCTGTATCGCACTCAGATCGATCGACTTTTCCTTCTGGTTGTGTTGCTGGTTTAGTATCTGATTGCGTTACTGGCTTAGCATAGGGACTTTGTCTTTTCTTCTTTGTCTTCTTTGGCATTTTAAATCTCCTTTCTAATTCTTGAAGCTATTTCTCTTTTGGCCAGAAAGAGCAGTAATCTTTCATTTTTAGCCAAGACTTGGTTTTTTCCCATGCCATGCTCTTTTTGATTTCCATTTAAGTTTACCGCGCCTTTTTCTCTTTGACATATCAAAACACCTCCTTCTATAAGTTAAATCTATACCTTCTTTCTATCTTATCCTCATAACTGTCTTTGTAGCCGAAAACATAATTATCTTAATGAGTGTTTCTCTCTGGTATCTGCGCCTATGCAATCGTAATACTAGGAACATTTAGGACAGCAATTGTCCTTTAGACGGTCATTATCCTCACATTTTTCATAATATGGACATTCCTCGCAGCACATCTTGCGACCTCCTTTTAATCTTTATAAAACCTATCTAAAAGTTCTCTGATTAATCTATCTTCCTCAGCCTTATCCTTGGCCATTCTGCGAATAATCATCTTTTGGCGGCGGATGTATTTCCTGATGCCCGGCGATAGCCTTTTTTTTCATTATCTTAAAGAAAAAGTGTATTTTAAAATTCAACTTCTTCTGATAGTTCTTCTTTTGCTTGCGGTTGTCCAATCTTTCCTTTGCAACTTGTAATTACTAATGCGCTAAACACAAGTAATAAAGTTACAAGAGAAACAATCTTTTTCATTTTTCCAGCTCCCGCTCATCTTCATTTTTTAAAATTTTATTTTCTCCCTTCTTATAGAACACTTTACCCGCAGCAATCTCTTCCAAGGCAATCGTTGTAGGTTTGTCGGATTTAGGACTCTCCAATAATACAAGTTTACCAGCAGCAATCTCTTTTGCCCGCGTAGCAGCAATTATTACTAATTTGTATATAGAGTTATCTGACTTATCCAAGAGTTTCTCCAAAGGAACATAGATTGTATCCATATTTCTTTTAGCTTATTTAACTTTGCCGACATAACATTTTCCGTAAAAAAAATTTTGGGGATCCAATCCTTTTTGCAAAAGCTTAAGGCGTCGCTTATGTCTTTTTATTCTCTGCCTAAATTTTATCTGTAATTTCTTTTTGTTGCTCACAGTTTATCCATTTTTTATCCTGTCAATATTCCGGATACGATGGTATAGAAGGAGCAGATTTTTCTTTTTCGGGAATCTCAGTTACAAGGGTCTCGGTCATCAACATCAATCCGGCAATACCAGCTGCATTCTGAATTACAAGTCTTACCACCTTTACCGGATCAATTATTCCTGCCTTAATAAGGTCGGTATATTGCGCTTTTTCAGCATCAAAACCAAAAGCACCTTTCTCTTCTTTAACCTTTTGCACCACTACAACACCTTCAAATCCAGCATTTTGGGCAATCTGTCTTAGCGGTTCTTCCAGAGCACGCCGAACGATATTAGCCCCTATTTTTTCATCATCTTCAAATTTCGATGTTTCAATACTAGATATTGCTCTTAAAAGCGCGACACCTCCTCCCGGCACAATCCCTTCTTCAACTGCTGCCCTTGTAGCGTGAAGGGCATCCTCAACACGAGCCTTCTTTTCCTTCATTTCGGTTTCTGTGACTGCGCCAACATTGATGACAGCTACACCACCGGCAAGTTTGGCCAAGCGTTCCTGTAGCTTCTCTTTGTCATAGTCTGAATCAGACTTTTCTATCTCTTTTTTAATCTGCTCAATCCGACCCTTTATGGTAGATTTTTTGCCTGCCCCTTCAATAATTGTGGTATTCTCTTTATCTACCTTAATTATTTTTGCCCTTCCCAAATCAGAAATTTGGATATTCTCTAACTTTATACCCAAATCTTCCATAATCGCTCTTCCGTCTGTAAGGACAGCTATATCTTCGAGCATCTCTTTTCGCCTGTCACCATATCCTGGTGCCTTTACCGCACAGCAACTGATTGTTCCCCTGATTTTATTCACTACTAAAGTAGCCAGGGCCTCTCCTTCTACTTCCTCTGAAATAATCAAGAGTGATTTACCTTTTTGGGCAATCTTTTCCAAAAGTGGAAGCAAATCTTTAACTGCTGATATCTTCTTCTCATGAATTAAAATGTAAGGCTCTTCTAATACGCATTCCATTTTCTCGGCATCAGTGACAAAATAAGGAGAAAGATACCCCTGGTCAAACTGCATACCCTCTACCACATCAAGAGTGGTCTCCGTGGCTTTGGCTTCCTCAACTGTGATCACCCCATCTTTGCCTACCTTTTCCATGGCATCAGCAAGCAAGTTACCAATCGCCTCATCACCATTAGCCGAAATTGCAGCAATCTGGGCTGTTTCCTTCTTTTCTTTTACCGGTTTAGACATCTTCCTTAACTCATTTACCACCAAATCAACTGTTTTATCAATGCCTCTTTTAAGGTCCATAGGATATGCCCCAGCAGTTACGTTTTTCAGTCCACCTTTATAGATGGCCCTTGCCAAAAGAGTAGCAGTGGTAGTACCATCTCCAGCAGTATCCGATGTTTTCTCCGCCACTTCCTTTACCATCTGTGCACCCATATTTTCATAAGGATCTTCAAGTTCGATTTCTTTGGCTACAGTAACACCATCTTTGGTAATAGTGGGTGAACCGAACTTCTTATCCAGCACAACGTTTCTTCCTTTTGGACCGAGGGTGATAACTACTGCATTAGCTAATTTTTCTACTCCTTCTAATATCTTCTTCCTTGCCTCTTCGCCAAAAGATAATTGTTTTGCCATAGAAATCACCCCCAGTAATATTAACCTTCAATTACAGCTAAAACATCTTCCTCGCGGATAATTAAATGCTCATCACCGTTCAATTTAATTTCTGTACCAGAATACTTTGCATAAAGGATTTTATCGCCAACTTTTACTTCCAAAGACTGTATCTTGCCATTGTCTAATAACTTGCCTCTTCCCACTGCTGCAACCTTACCTTCTTGCGGTTTTTCTTTGGCAGTATCAGGGAGGATTATGCCTCCTTTGGTCTTTTCCTCAGCCTCAAGCGGCTTTACCAACACTCTGTCTCCCAATGGTTTTATTTTCATTCCTAACTCCCCACTTTCTTTGAATTAACTTCGTAATCTCGGTTTATCCTTTAATGCATGTTTTGCATTCTCTAATGGGCTTTTCATTGTCCATGGTTGCAACCTGTCTTTGAAAAAATTTTCCAATTTTTCATTATCAATCTTATCCATATTTAAAAACTTAATACCTACCTCTGAAAAGATTTTATTTTTATCTTTTAATAAATCTACTTTTTTCTCCAGACAACCTCACTATAAGTTAGGAGAGGAATGAAGTAATCCGGCATTTCTAACCTTACTCTCAGGCGTTGGTCTGCATCGATTTCTTTAGAAACAATAAGATGTGCCCCTTGAGACGAAATATCTTTTGTAAAAGCAAAGAATTCGTCTGGTGCGCTAATGTCCCTGTTTATTGCACAATTAGCTATAATTTTTACTGGCGCTCTTTTGAGAATTCTTCTTTCTTTAATCATTTTCCCCCTCCTCGTATGAGAAAAATCACAATCTTAAAAGCTTGTTAACTTTATCCACAAGCATCGAAATGCTATCTGATTTGGAATAATAATCATCGGCATCCCAAACCATGAATTCCTGCTCATCCGGCGTATAAACACTTGAGATTATTATCCTTATCTGAGGAAAGTCTTTTCGCATCACATCAAAAATATCTAAACCACTTGTCTTCGGTAAAACTATATCGAGAATTACCAAGTTAATATCCCGATTGTCTTTTAATAGCTCTAAAGCCTTCTCGCCGTCCCCTGTTTCAACCACCTTATATCCTGCTTCTTTCAATTGACGGTGAAACAAAGCTCTTATTCTCGGCTCATCATCGACTATAAGTATTTTTCTTAACCGCCGCATCGTTTAAGGCCTTTTTGACTTTTTCAAGTAAGGTTTCGGCCCCTTGAGATTTGTCATAGTAGTCTGTGGCATCCCTAATAGTACTCTTTTGCTCATCTACAGGATAAACACTAGCCACTATCACTTTAACCTTTTTATGAAATAATTGTATCGCTTCGTGTAGCACGCTCCCGTCAACTTCAGGCACTTTGATGTCGAGTAGAACAAGGTTTATGTCTTCTTGTTTTACGATTTCATTTGCATCGTGAGCATTAAAAGCTTCAATTACTTCAAATCCTTTTTCCTTCAATAATGAGGTATAAATCTTTCCTATTTTTTCTATTGAAATTACTGAATAAAAGTATACCACAGAGAAGATTAGAGGAAGGTTAAAAGAAGATTAAATTATTCTAATCTAAGGGGCTTATTAGAGGAAAATAGATAGGGAAAAGTTCAAAAGGGTAGATTATGAAATAGATAATGTCACGGTAAAGGTAGAACCTTTATCGAACTGACTTTCAGCTTCAATATTTCCCCGGTGTATTTTAGCAATGGATTGAGCAATACTTAGGCCCAGCCCATTGCCGGGTTCAATGTTCTGGCCTGCCCTGTCTATGTGAAAAAACTTATTGAATATTTTGGGCAGGTCTTTTGCAGCAATTCCAATGCCGGTATCTGAAATAGATATTGACGCACTTTTATCTTCAGATCTTACAGCTATATCTATCTTGCCATTTATGGAGTTAAATTTAATGGCGTTGTGTATCAAATTAAAAAACATCCGCCTCAGATGTAATTTATCTGCATTAATATTTACTGGTCTTTGAGGCATATCGATATTTACAGTAATATTTTTCTGAGAAGCCAAGATTTTGCTTTGTTCATATATCTCCCTAAGAAAAGGAACTAGATCAAATTGCTCGAATTTAAAAAGTTCCGGTCGATAATCCAGCTTCGCTAATAAGAGCAAATCTTCGACAGTCCTAAGCATTCTTGCGACTTCTTCTAAGCTTATTCTTATTACTCTTTGGTATTCTTCGGGGTCTCGGATTTTTCTGAGAGCAATCTCTGATTCGCCTCTAATTATGGCCAAGGGAGTCTTTAATTCGTGGGCAACATGAGAACTAAATTCCGCTATATATTTAAAAGACTTCTCCAAACGTGAAATCATCTCATTAAAAGCACTGGTCAGTAATCTCATCTCCTCGTCAGTATGCTCTGTTTCTACTCTGGAGCTTAAATCTTCATGGGTAATTCTTTTTGCGGTCTTGGTAATTTCTTCTACAGGTCTTAAAATCCGTATAGCGAAAAGTCTACCAACAAAAATAGCAAGGAGTAAAATCGCGGGGATGCTAATGGTAATAGCGCGCAACCTATTTTGCAAGATGTAAATGGTAGGCTTTAAGGAAGTGGCAACTTGGATATATCCTTTTTTTCCTTTATAATTAAAAGGTAAATTTATTACTCTCAAATTACGCTCTCCAAACTTTATGCTTTTAAAGCCTTCTTCAATTTTTGCTATTTTTGTACCGTTTAAGAAATAAGAAAAAGTATTTTCTTTTTGCAGATTTACTGAACTTGTTATTAGTTTACCTTGAGAATCTAAAAAATTGATATAATCGTTCTCCAAGTCTAATTTATCTGCCTGCTTTAACCATTGTCGCTCTAATTCTTTTATTTTATTTATAGAAGGATGTGTGCCTCTTAATCTTATTGCCCTCTCTCTGGCAAAAATAAATGACTGCTCGTCACTTCCGACAACCTTTAAATAAGAACTTATCGTGCTGCTTATCTTCTGCGCCTTTATCCTAAGTTCACCATCAATATCACTATAAAGAATATGTTGTAAGCTAACGTAAAGTACGCCACTATATATGATTAAAATAACGCCTAAGACTACTGTATATAACACACTTATCTTAAATCTAATAGAATTGAATTTCATTTTGGCTGCTCTTTCAAAATATAGCCTATTCCACGGATAGTATGAATGAGTCGTTTTTTAAACCCTTTATCGATTTTATTGCGTAAATAATTAACATAAACATCGATTACATTAGTGAAGCTGTCAAAATCTTCATGCCAGACATGTTCAGAAAGCATAGTTCTTGTAACAACCTGATTAGCATGAAACATCAAATATTCAAGAAGGGCGTATTCCTTACTTGTCAAAGGTATTTCTTTGTCTTGCCGTTTGACTTTATGGGTTAACTGATCCAGTTCCAAATCCGCTACTTTAAGTGTAGTAGTCTTCTCTATTTTTTGCCTACGCAACAATGCCCGGACTCTGGCTAAAAATTCCTCAAAAGAAAATGGTTTTGCAAGATAGTCATCCGCTCCTGAATCCAACCCCATTACTTTGTCACCTATTTTATCTTTGGCAGTAAGCATCAATATAGGCGCATCTATTTTTTTATTTCTCAGCTCTTTGCATATGGATATTCCATCCTTACCGGGTAGCATAATATCGAGTATTATCAAATCATATAGATTAACCTCAGCCAAAAAAAGGCCCTTTTCGCCCTCATACGCTACATCAACAACATAGTGTTCTTCCTTGAGGCCTCTTTTAATAAAACTGGCTATTTTCTTTTCATCTTCTACTAATAGAATTCGCATATATTTATGTACTCCCTCATTATATCATCTTTTTATCTTTCTCAAACATCTGAAAAATAACGAATAAAGTGAAGTAGTTTCCCTGCAATATTTTTCAAGTTATAATCCTTTAAGCCAATCAATGAGGTCTTTCAAATTTATTGTCGCCAGACAGCAGGTCTTATCTGCTGCACCGTAATAAATGTGAAGTCTTCCATCTAATAAAATAACTCCTTCTGGAAATACAACGTCTGGGACATCCCCTTTCTTCTCATATTCTTCTTGCGGCTCTAAAATTGGCTCATCCGAGCGGCTAATAACTCGAGAAGGATCGTCTAAATCCAGCAAAGCAACACCTGCCCTGTAGATGTTCTTTTTTCTTTGTCTTTGTACCCCATGATAGATGAGAAGCCAGCCATATTCTGTCTTTATTGGGGGAGGACCAGCGCCAATTTTATAGGACTCCCACTTTTCTTCAGGCCTCATTATAGGCTGATGATTGAACCACTCTTTAAGGTCATCAGAATAGGCAATCCAGATGCTCGGACTATCTGTATTATATTCAGGACCTACCCAATTTAGAGGTCTGTGCAGCATTACATATCTATTGTTTATCTTTTCTGGAAAAAGCACTGTATCTCTATCAACTGCTCCTTCAGGTGTAATAATCCCCTGCCTTTTAAAATTGCGCAGATCTTCCGTTGATGCCAAGGCAGAACGGGCACCGCCACCATCCAAGGCAGGCTTTGAATGAGCAACATAGGTTAGATATAACCTGCCTTCAAGTTCAGTGAGTCTAGGGTCCTCACATCCCCATCTTTCATAATCTTGCTGAGGTTCAAAGATTGGTTGGTTACTTACCCTCTCAAAATTTAGACCGTCTTTTGATACCGCAAGCCCAAGTCGAGAAATATAATCTTTGTATTCGCCAATTGCCCGATAGATGAGATAAACTAAGCCGTCTTTATAGATAGCAGCACAATTGAATACCGCCTCAGGCTCCCACCAATTGGCTTTATTCGGTT
>CAZEQA010000020.1:0-14684 GCA_964514265.1 uncultured Planctomycetia bacterium
TCGCCTTTAGCTTCGGAGGGACTATTCCTCCGAAGCTTTAGCGTAGGAGAATGAGCGAGCCTGTAAGTCCAAAAAGTCGGCAAAAAATTGCAGGCCGCCGTGACGCACACCAGCATTTGAACAGCTAACGTAATATAGGAGAAGAAATGAAGAAGGTGAGAGTTGCAAAAGTAAAAAGAAAGACCAAAGAAACGGATATCCAAATTAGTTTGAATATCGACGGAAAAGGTAAATCCAAGATTAGTACCGGGATTGGATTTTTGGACCATATGTTGGAGTTGTTCGCCAAGCATGGCCTTTTCGATTTAGAGATTAAGGCCAAAGGTGATTTGCAGGTGGATATCCATCACACCAATGAGGATATTGGCATCTGTTTAGGTCAGGCCTTCAACAAGGCCCTGGACAAGAAAACAGGGATTCGCCGCTTTGCAGACAAGACTGTCCCTATGGATGAGGCCTTAGTCAGAGTAGTGATAGACATCAGCGGGCGGCCTTTTATTAATCCTGTTTGGTCGGATAGGGCATTTGCAGCAAGTGAGGCTGAAGGATATAATCTGGAATATACGCGTCAGTTTTTCCAGGCTTTAGTGAACAATTTCCCTATCACTATAAATGTCTCTATTTTGGCTTCCGGTCCTGATATGCATCATCTATTAGAAGCGATTTTTAAGGCAACGGCAAGAGCTTTGGATGAGGCAACGCAGATTGATCCACGGATAAAAGGTGTCCCCTCTACCAAAGGGCATATATAGCGTAGAGCGTATAGCGTTTAGTTAAAACCTTTTGTTTTTTCTATACGCTAAACGCTAAACATTATTTAGAGTTTAACCGTAATCTTGAGTCTTTAAACGATGATTATTATTCCGGCAATTGACTTAAAAGACGGCAGGGTAGTCCGTCTCATCCAGGGCAGGTATGAGCACGCCACCGTTTACTCACACGACCCAAAAGAAATAGCCAGGAGTTGGCAGGCCCAGGGTGCCGAGCGTCTGCACATCGTAGATTTAGATGGCGCAAAAGCGGGTAGGCCTGTGAATATTGATGTGGTAGGAGAGGTTCTTAAGGATATCAATGTCCCTGTTCAGCTGGGCGGGGGCTTAAGAAAACGCAAAGATATCGCCAGAATTTTAGGCATCGGTGTCCAATGGGCAATCTTGGGGACTAAAGCCTGCGAGGATTTAGATTTTGTTCAAGAAGTGATTAAGGAGTTTGGCGAGAAAATTATTGTGAGTATTGATGTAAGAGATAAAAGGGTAGCTCTACGCGGCTGGACAGAGACTTCCAATGTAGAAGATGTAGATTTGATTAAAAGGATGCAACAAATTGGGGTGAAATCGTTTATTTACACAGATATCTCATCTGACGGTACCTTATCCGGATTAGATGTCGGTGGGATTAAAAGGGTTTTAGAACACACAGGCGCTGCTCTTATTTATTCTGGAGGAATTTCTTCAATAGATGATCTCAAGGGCCTTAAGGTTTTGGAAAAGCAGGGTCTTGCGGGCATCATCATTGGTAAGGCCTTATATGAACAAAAGATTAATTTAAATGAAGCGAAAACATTTTTGGAGGAGAAGTGTTGAGATTCAAACAATTGATAAAAAAGATAAAGTTTGATAAAAAGGGGCTTGTGCCGGCAATTATTCAAGATGCAAAAACAGATAAAGTGCTTATGCTGGCCTTTATGAATCGAGAGGCCTTAGCAAAGACCTTAGAGACTGCAAGGACCTATTTTTGGAGCCGCTCCCGAAAAAAACTCTGGCGTAAAGGTGAAAGTTCAGGTCATATTCAGAGCGTACAAGATATCTTCTTAGATTGCGATGGCGATACCTTATTGATTAAAGTCAAACAGGTAACGGCAGCCTGTCACAGAGGTTATTATTCTTGTTTTTATCGAAGCCTAAATCGCAAGACAAAAGGTTTTAAGGTTGTGGCTAAGAAGGTCTTTGACCCTAAAAAGATTTATCGCAAGTGAGAGGCGTTTATGTATTATCCTTCAAAAGAAGAATTTATTAAAAAGGCCCGTCAGGGAAACCTGATCCCGGTTTATAAAGAACTGTCGGCAGATTTAGAAACTCCGGCTTCGGCATTTTTAAAGATTGACCAGGGGGAATATGCGTATCTATTGGAATCGGTAGAAGGCGGAGAGAATGTGGCCCGTTATTCATTCTTGGGCTCTTCACCTTCACTGATTTTCCGCAGTAAGGGAAAAGATATAGATATTATTCAGAAAGGTGTGCGCAAAAGGATTAGATCTTGCGACCCTTTAAGTGAAATTAAAAGGCTGATGCAGCAATATAGATTTGTAGAGGTTTGCGGCCTTCCCCGATTTTGCGGGGGGCTGGTGGGTTTTATCGGTTATGATATGGTCAGATTCTTTGAGCAAATCAAAGACGAAAATTGCGATGATTTAAATTTGCCGGATTGTCTTTTTCTGCTTACCGATACTATCTTAATTTTTGACCATCTCAACCGCGTGATTAAAATTATCAATAATGTCCATCTTAAAAATAAAAAGACAAAGGCCCAGATTCTCCAGGCCTACAAGGAAGCAGTGAAGAAGGTAGAAAAGATTGCCCAAACGATAAAGAGGCCTTTAGATAGACCTTCTTCGCGACGTTCAACACCTAAGAAAAAGGCTAGGGTAAGGTCAAATTTGGCTAAAGGTCAATTTAGGAAAATTGTAAAAAAGGCAAAGGCCTATATCAGGGAGGGTGAGATTATCCAGGCGGTTCTCTCGCAGCGATTCTCTCTCAAATTCAGCGCTTCGCCTTTTGATATCTATCGGGCCCTGCGCTCAATAAATCCTTCTCCCTATATGTTTTATTTAAAGTTAAAGGACTTTAATCTGGTAGGTTCTTCGCCTGAACTCTTTGTCCGTTGTGAAGATAACGATGTAGTATTAAGGCCTATTGCCGGCACGCGTCCTCGCGGTAAAGATACCCAGGAGGATAAGAAACTCATTTCACAGTTATTGGCCGACCCCAAAGAGAGGGCGGAACATATAATGCTGGTGGATTTGGGCCGCAACGATATTGGTCGGGTCTGTATTTACGGTAGTGTCAAGATTAATGAGTTGATGGTGATTGAGAAGTATTCCCATGTGATGCATATTGTTAGCGAAGTCAAGGGAAAGCTGCGCAGAGATAAAGATATCTTTGATTTAATCAAGGCCTCATTTCCCGCAGGCACAGTAAGTGGGGCCCCCAAGATTAGGGCAATGGAGATTATTGATGAATTAGAGAATACCCGGCGGGGACCTTACGCGGGGCTGGTAGGTTATTTTAGCTTTTCGGGAAATTTAGATTCCTGTATTACTATTCGCACTATCCTCACTAAAGGCAATACTGCCTATATTCAAGCCGGGGCGGGGATAGTTGCGGATTCGCAGCCACAAAGAGAATATCAGGAGACCAGAAATAAGGCCAAGGCGCAGCTTTTGGCAGTGCAATTAGCAGAAAAGCTCGGAGAATTTGCATGATATTAGTAATTGATAACTATGACTCCTTTACTTATAACCTTGTGCAGTATCTCGGTGAACTGAGAGAGAAAGCAGGGGTGTTTAGAAACGATAAGATTCGTCTGGAAGATATTGCGGACCTTGGGCCGAAAAGCATAGTGATTTCTCCGGGACCAGGAAGACCAAGAGGTGCGGGCATCTCTTGTGCACTTATTCGCCATTTCTCTGGGCGGATTCCAATACTGGGAATATGCCTCGGCCATCAATGTATCGGCGAGGTCTTTGGGGCAAAGATTGTCCGGGCTAAAAAGTTGATGCACGGCAAGACCTCTTCTATTTACCATAACGGCAAGACCCTTTTTAAGGGGATAGGCAATCCTTTTATAGCCTGCCGCTATCATTCCTTGATAGTGCAAAAGAATACCTTGCCGAAGTGTTTAGAGATAATTGCCCAAACTAAAGAAAAAGAAATTATGGGTTTAAAACATCGAGATTTTCCTGTATGGGGACTGCAGTTTCATCCGGAATCAATCTTGACTGGTGAAGGAAAGAAAATCTTAAAAAATTTTATTCAAATGAAGCCCAGACTTACGGAGCGTAAGCGAACGTAAGTCTGTGGCTGAATTTGACCCTTGACATATTTTGAGTTTAGGGTGAATTTTAATATCTCCGCATATTTCAAAAAATGTCAAGGGTTAATTCACACAAACTGAGCAAGAATAACTAAAGGAGATTGATTTATGTCGCCTTTCAGGCTCCATAAATCAAGTGTTCATTAAAATGATTCAAGAAGCTATTGCCAGTTTAGTGCAGAGTAAGAACTTAACTCAAGATATTATGCGCCAGGCAGTAGAGGAGATTATGACTGGAGGGGCCGAGGCCTATGAGATTGAGGCCTTCTTGCGAGGACTCTGCGCAAAAGGCGAGACTGTAGATGAAATTACTGCGGCAGCTGGTGTAATGCGCCGGCACGCTACTAAGATAAAAACAACCAGCGATAATGTCTTAGATACCTGTGGTACAGGCGGAGACGGTGCGCACACTTTTAATATCTCTACGATTAGTGCCTTGGTTGCTTGCGCAGCCGGGATTACAGTAGCCAAGCACGGCAATAAATCTGTTTCTAGTAAATGCGGAAGTGCGGATTTATTAATCGAGTTAGGCGTGAAGATTGACCTTGAGTCAGAAAAAGTTGAGGCCTGTTTAAGAGAAATCGGTTTTGGTTTCTTATATGCGCCTTTATTGCACAAGGCGATGAAATATGCTATGCCTGTGCGCAAAAAAATGGGCATCAGGACCATTTTTAATATTCTTGGCCCTTTAACCAATCCTGCGGGCGCTGATTATCAGCTTCTGGGGGTATATGATGCCAGCCTTACAGAGGTTTTGGCGAGAGTTCTTAAGAACTTAGGCTCAAGACATGTCCTGGTGGTGCACGGGGAAGACGGCCTTGATGAGGTAACTACAACAGGTAAAACAATAGTATCTGAACTTAAGGATGACAAAATCAGGACTTATAAGATAGGGCCTTCTCAGTTTGGAATTGGAAGAAATTCACCGCAAGATTTAAAAGGAGGCGACGCCGCTTTTAATGTTAAGATAGCTTACGATATATTAAAAGACAGAGGAGACTTGAGACGAGATATTATTTTACTCAACGCTGGATGTGCCATCTATGCAGCGGATAAGGCCCCTTCCATAAAAGAAGGAGTTGTTCAAGCTGCTGTTGCTATTGATTCTGGAAAGGCGCTTGAGAAGCTCGAGCTTCTGCAGAAATTTACCAATAAATAAATGATGATTGCTCGGTGTTATTGCTTCGCTCGCTGATTTTTTTTGCCGACTTTTTGGACTTAACAGCTCGCTCATTTTGCGGACTATCGCAGTAGATTCGCCATTCACTCGCTGTAAGCCCTAAAAAGTCTTTTGCCAAAAAAATTCTAATGCTCGCTCCGCAATAAACACCTCGCAAATCAAATATAGCGGCATACAACGAATGGTGTTAGATAGGATTGTTGCAGAGAAGAAGAAGGAGATTGAGAGGGACAAGGAGAAAGCTCCCTTAAAAGAGTTGATTGCCAGGGCTTCCTCTTGGAGCGCTCAACCCAGAGGTTTTAAAGAGGCGATTTCCCGGACCGGTAAAATTAATTTAATTGCCGAGATAAAAAAGGCTTCTCCCTCTAAAGGGATATTAAGAGAAGACTTTGACCCGCTTAAAATTGCTAAGACCTACGCGGGTTCTGGCGCCTCTGCCTTATCTATCCTCACAGAGAAAAATTTTTTTCAGGGAAACATCGCCTATCTTAAATCTGTAAAAGGCGCAGTAGATTTACCGATTTTGCGCAAGGACTTTATTGTTGATGAGTATCAGATTTATGAGTCTGTTTGCGCTGGGGCAGATAGCATCCTTTTAATTGCCCAACTTTTATCAAAGAAACAGTTAGCCGAATTTTACTCTTTATGCGTTCAACTTAAACTGGATGCAGTTTGCGAAGTGCATAATGAAGAAGATTTAGATAAGGTTTTGCCTTGCAATGTAGAGATTGTGGGAATAAATAATCGCTCCTTAGAGAGCTTCTCCGAAGATTTGCAGGTCAGTGCCAATCTAATTAAAAGAATTCCTCAAGGTAAAGTAGTTATCAGTGAAAGCGGCATTAAAAGTTCTGCAGATGTAAACTACTTGCAGAGTTTAGGGGTAAACGCTGTTTTAATTGGTGAGGCCTTTATGCGCAGCAAAGACATTGCAGCCAAAGTAAAAGAGTTGATGTATGGCAAAGATTAAGATCTGCGGGATAACCAATGTGGAAGATGCTACCTGGGTGGCTAATTTAGGTGCTGATTATTTGGGCCTAAATTTTGCCAAAGAATCAAAAAGAAAAGTCAGCGAAGATATGGCCCAGGAGGTAACCAAGGCAGTTCCATCCTATATAAAGAAGGTCGGGCTTTTTATCAATGAAGAGCCCAAGATAATAAATAGAATCTTAAACCTTTGTAATCTTGATATGTTACAATTTCACGGAGAAGAGACGCCCGATTATTGTAATCAGTTTAAAGGAAAGGCCGAAATTATCAAGGCCTTCAGGATAAAAGACGCAGAAAGCCTAACGGCCATTCCTGCATACGATGTTGATTATTATCTTTTAGATACATTTATTGAAGGAGAACAGGGAGGAACAGGCGCAACCTTTAATTGGGATTTAGCGCTTGAGGCTAAACAATTTGGCCGACCGATATTTTTAGCTGGCGGCCTTAGTCCCGGGAATGTTGTAGAGGCAATAAAAAAGGTGCAACCTTTCGCAGTTGATGTCTCTTCCGGCGTAGAGGCCTCACCGCGTAGAAAAAGTGTGGAGTTAATGCAGGAATTTATTGATAAAGTAAGGAAGATGAGATGAAAAAGATACCTGACCACAAAGGTTACTTCGGACAATTTGGCGGGAAATTTGTGCCCGAGACCCTGATGCATGCCTTAGGGGAGTTAGAAAAGGAATATTATAGAGCCAGGCGGGATAAGAAGTTTCGGGAACAGCTAAACTATTATTTAAGACAATATGCCGGACGGCCCACGGCTTTATATTTTGCTCAAGGCTTAAGCAGGAGATTAGGGGGAGCAAAAATCTATCTTAAACGGGAAGACCTTTTACACACAGGTGCCCACAAGATAAATAATACCCTGGGACAGGCGCTTTTGGCTGTGCGGATGAAAAAAGCCAGGCTTATTGCCGAAACCGGAGCAGGTCAGCACGGAGTGGCCACAGCTACGGTAGCGGCCTTATTTGGACTGCAATGTGATGTATATATGGGTACAGAAGATATTCACCGTCAGGCCTTAAATGTCTTTCGGATGAAGTTATTAGGGACACGGGTAATCCCGGTTCACTCTGGCTCAAAGACGTTAAAGGACGCCTGTAACGAGGCTATCCGTGACTGGGTAACCAATGTGCGTAATACCCATTATATTATCGGTTCGGTTGTGGGTCCACATCCCTATCCCTTAATGGTTAGAGACTTTCAATGTGTGATTGGCAGAGAGACCAAAAGGCAAATTTTGCAGCAAGAAAAGAGGCTGCCTGATTATTTGCTGGCCTGTATCGGGGGAGGAAGCAACTCCATTGGGCTGTTCCATCCCTTTTTTAAAGATAAAGGCGTGAAATTTATTGGCGTGGAGGCAGGGGGGTTGGGCCTGGCTTCAAAAAAACACGCAGCTACACTGGTCAAAGGGAATCTGGGTGTTTTACATGGCAGTAAAAGTTATCTCTTGCAGGATAAAGACGGCCAGGTAAACCTGGCCCATTCAATTGCCCCCGGCCTTGATTATCCTGGAGTAGGACCGGAACATGCCTATTATAAGAAAATTGGTCGAGCCAAATATGTAGCTGTTTCAGATAAGGAGGCATTAGAAGGCTTTAATTTACTTTCTCAGACCGAAGGAATGATTCCGGCTTTGGAGCCCGCCCATGCTATTGCTTATCTTAAAAAGATTGCACCTAGATTAGGTAAAGATAAAATCATTGTTGTCTGCCTTTCCGGTCGCGGAGATAAGGATATAGATATTGTTAAAGAGAGGATTAAGTTGAAATGAATAGAATTGATGCCAAATTTAAGCAGTTAGCCCGAGAAAAGAAAAAGGCCTTTATTGCCTTTATAACTTGCGGCGACCCCACTTTAGCCACAACTTACAAACTTGCTTTAGCCTTAAACCGTTTGGGTGTGGATATTTTAGAATTAGGCGTGCCTTTTTCTGACCCTCTGGCTGATGGGCCGACTATTCAGGCAGCTTCCCAGCGGGCGTTAAAAAACAGAATAAACTTAACTGATGTGTTTAAACTGGTGAGAGAGTTAAGGCGAAAAATAGAATTGCCCATAGTGCTCTTGGCTTATTGTAATATGATTTATCACTACGGCACTGACGGCTTTGTTAAACAGGCAAAGTCTTGCGGCGTAGACGGAGTAGTTATTCCGGATTTACCTGTGGAAGAGGCAAAGGAGTTAATCAAACTGGCAAGAAAGACCAATTTTGCCACTATATTTTTGCTCAGCCCCACATCAGACCCAGCGAGAATAAGTAAAGTCTCTTCTTCGGCCTCAGGCTTCATCTATTATGTCTCTTTGACGGGGACAACGGGGGCGAGGAAAAGCCTGCCCAAGGAATTAATTAAGCAGGTGCGTAAAATAAAAAGGGTTACCGCCAAGCCGGTCTGCGTGGGCTTTGGTGTTTCTAGCCCAGAACAGGTCAAGCAGATTTCCCGCGTGGCCGATTGGATAATCGTAGGTAGCGCAATTATTAAGGTTATAGAGAAAAATTTAGGCCGAAGAGAGCTGGTGTCCAGTGTGGCAAAATTTGTCAGGAGGCTTAAGCAGGCAATATGAGAATACTAGCGCTGGACGTAGGAGAAAAGAATATTGGCCTGGCTGTAAGTGATGAACTGGGCTGGACAGCCCAGGGTCTGCCTACTTTAAGGCGTCAAACTAAAGATAAAGATATATCTACTATTGCTGATATAGTAAAAGATAAGCATGTTACAGAGATTGTTGTGGGAATGCCTGTAAATTTGGATGGTAGTTTGGGAAAGAAGGCCAAAGAAATAACCTCATTCTTAGAAGATTTAAAAAAGAAAGTAACCTCCTCAATAAAGGCCTGGGATGAACGCTTAAGTTCGGTGCAGGCAGAAAAGGTAATGTTGGAGGCAGACTTAAGCAGAAAAAAACGTAAGAGAAAGATTGACAAGATTGCTGCGCAATTGATCTTGCAGAGCTATTTAGACAGCAAAATTAAAGAAACTCCTAAATAATTTTGCTTTCAAAGTATATTTAGATTTTTTTGAATCTTAATCTAAAGATGTACAAAAAAACGATTCTCGATAATGGATTAACCGTAGCCACACGCTATATGCCCGAGCGCGTCTCTGTCTCTTTGGGGATATGGATAAAGGCCGGGGGAAGGTACGAAGACAAAAATATAAACGGCATCTCGCATTTCTTGGAACACCTGCTGTTTAAAGGGACAAAGAAGCGAACCTGTGAGGAGATAAAGCAGTCTATCGAAGGGATTGGCGGTTCTCTTAATGGATTTACAACAGAAGAGTTTACCTGTTATCTGGCCAAAGTGCCCGGTAAATATCTAGCTTGCGCTTTAGATGTTCTCTGGGATATGGTATTAAATGCTAATTTAACGCCTGGAGATATTGAAACGGAACGCAGGGTTATCTTAGAAGAAATCAAGATGTATAAAGATTTACCCAGCCATTTTGTCTTGGAGCTTTTGATGAAGCTTCTCTGGCCCAGCCAGCCGCTAGGAATGAATATTGCAGGAGAGGCCGCAAGCATCCGGGCAATGAATAGAAATCAATTAGTCAGCTACAAACAAAGGTTTTACCAATTTAATAACATTGTTGTAATTGCCTGCGGCAATTTAAGACATAACCAAGTTCTGCAGGCATGTCGAGGAAAACTTTCTTTATCAGGGCAGACTAAAATAGATAAATTTGTGCCAGCCCAAAGTCAAAAGAGCGGTCCTCAGCTAAAATTCCAGGTTAAAGATACAGAGCAGACGCATTTAGCTTTGGGTGTGTATGGTTTGCCAAAGACCCACCCTGAACGCTTTGGCCTGGGACTGTTGCACATCATCTTAGGGGCCAATATGTCCAGCAGATTATTTCGCGAGGTCCGTGAAGAGAGGGGCCTGGCTTATGAAATTGGCACATCCTTAAAATTTCTTCAGGATACCGGTGCCTTTGTTGTGCATGCAGGGATAGATAATCACCGTGTGGTAGAGACCCTGGAAGTTATTTTGCAACAATTAAGAGAAATTAAAAAAACACCAGTTGAGAAAGAAGAGCTAAACAGGGCCAGAGAATATTATATTGGCCAATTGATGTTAGCTCTTGAGGATACATCCAACCATATGCTCTGGTTAGGAGAAAGCGTACTTTACTTAAAGAAGATTCTCTCCCCTGAAGAGATTATCCGGCGCGTGAAAAAGATAAAAGCTGATGATTTAAATAAATTGGCAAATAAGATTTTTCAAAATCGCAGCTTAAATCTTGCCTTAATCGGCTCCTTGAAGGATAGAGATAAACAGCGAATAAAAAAAGGTTTAAGTTTTTAAATCAAGAAAATCGCTTTCAGCGATAACTCTAAGAAGCGATTTTCGAAGTGGTATCACATTTATACTTTCCTATACTATGAAGGGTTCTATCAAGTTATTCGATGTCTTTGGCATCTCTATTAAAATCCATTTTACATTTCTTTTACTTCCCCTAATCTTTGCACATTTTTATGGACTGCGCGGGATCTTTCTTATTCTTTTTGTATTTTTCTGTGTCACCCTTCACGAATTATGCCACAGTTTACAGGCCATGCATTTTGGGGTAAGAGTCGATGAAATAGTTTTACTTCCTATTGGGGGAGTAGCAGCAATGAAGTCTATTCCAGAAAGACCCAACCAGGAATTTAGGATATCTATTGCTGGCCCTTTGTTTAATATTACTTTTGCCTTGATACTTTTTCTACCGGCCTATTTTCTTTTAGGTCCAAAAAACCTTTTCCATCCGGGAATAGAGACCTGGCCGAAGACATTGGCCTATGCCTTTTGGATTAACCCGATACTTGCCTTATTTAATTTGCTTCCTGCCTTTCCTATGGATGGAGGAAGAGTGTTAAGGTCATTTCTGGCCAGGAAGATGGATTACAGAAAAGCAACACGCATTGCTGTGGGATTTGGACATGCCTTTGCAGTTTTGTTTGGCTTTGTGGGGCTGGTCTCTACTCCTCCCAATCCGATTTTGATTATTATCGCCTTCTTTATCTTTATGGCTGCATCCTCCGAAGGCATGCAGGTAGATTTGCGTCTGACTTTAAGAAAATTCTCCGTAAGAGATGTTTTAGCAGAACAATTCTTTAACGTAGCTGGCTCCACTCTACTTTCCGAGGTATTGGGGTTTACCCTGCATAGCCACCAGGAGGATTTTCCGGTTGTAGAAGGCGGCGAGCTTGTGGGACTGCTGACCCGCGCAGATGTTATTTTAGCTATCCACCAATCTGGAATGCAAAGGTATGTAAAAGATGTAATGAGAAAAGATTTTCCCACAGTCCAGCTTAACGACCCTTTAACTAAAGCGCACAGACTTATGGAAGAGTGGCAGATTAAAGCCATCCCTGTATTAAATCAGGGGCAGGTTGTGGGTATTGTTAGCCTGGAAGACATCAGCCGCGTCTATCTATTAATGTCAGGGAAGAAATAGCGTATAGCGTATAGAAAAACAAAAGGTTTTAACTAAACGCTATACGCTATCCGCTAAACGCTAATCACTAAAATGGGAGTTTAAGAGATGAAGAGAAAGATTAGAGTGGCGCCGAGCGTGATTGCCGCAGATCAAGCTCGCTTGGGCGAAGAGGTAAAAAGAATAGAACGGGCGGGAGCCGACCTTTTACACATCGATGTTATGGATGGCCATTTTGTTCCCAATATTACTATCGGCCCTGATGTGGTGAAGGCGCTGGATAAAGTTACAGACCTGCCTTTAGAAGCACATCTGATGATTGCTAATCCACAAGATTACATCAAGGCCTTTAGCCAGGCAGGGGCAGATTATTTAACTTTTCATATTGAAGCCTGCAAAAAACAGGCCCGAGAAGTTATTCTTCAGATCAAGGCGCAGGGAAAGAAGGCAGGTATTTCTTTAAATCCGGCAACTCCGCTTTCTGCGATAAAGAGGTTACTGAAAGACGTTGATTTAGTTTTGGTAATGACGGTTAATCCAGGATTCTATGGTCAAAAGTTTATGCTTAGCGTTCTTCCTAAGATAAAATCCTTGCGTAAAATCTTTAAAGGCAATATCGCAGTCGATGGAGGTATAAATCAGGAGACAGCAAGATATGCGGTTTCCTCTGGAGCAGATATCCTGGCTTCAGGCAGTTATATTTTCCAGGCAAAAAATCCCCGCAGAGTGATAGAAAGTTTAAAAAAATGCCCAGCGAAATAAAATTTGGTACTGATGGTTGGCGGGCCATAGTCGGAAGAGATTTTAATTTAAAGAATATTGAGGCAGTGGCCCAGGCTATAGCCGATTATTTAACACACACAACACACAACACACAACGCATAACGAAAGTAGTAGTAGGCTACGATACGCGCAGATTTTCTCCAGAGGCAGCTAAGTGCATTAGCCAGGTTCTTACCGCCAACAGAATAAAGGTAATCCTGACTGATCAGCCCCTGCCGACCCAGGCCATAAGTTATGCAGTGAGGTCCTTGAGGTGTGCCGCAGGAATTATGGTGACTGCTAGCCACAATCCCGCCTCCTTTAATGGCATCAAGATTAAAGGTGCTTTTGGCGGACCGGTGGAAAGCGAAATTACCGATAAGATTGAAGAGTTTATTTTTAAGCATGAACCTGCTAAAATCTCCATTCCTCAGGCCCGGAAGAAGGGATTGCTTAAGATTTCTAACTTAGTTTCTGATTATCTGAAGTTTTTGCGCTCTTACATTGATATGCCATTGTTAAAGAAAGGACATCTGAAGGTCCTTGTTGATTCGATGTATGGGACGGCAGATGCTTACATCGCCAAGGTCTTAAAAGATACGCCCTGTAAAGTAAATACTATCCATAAAGATTACAATTCTACATTCGGAGGAATTAAACCTGAACCCATTCAGCCCTGCTTAAGAGAGGCCGCATCTTTAATGAGGCGCAACCACTTTGATATAGGGCTGGCTACCGATGGCGATGCGGACCGAATTGCTGCCTTGGACTCTTCCGGGAAATTTATCAATCCGCAACAGATTATTTCTCTTTTACTCCTTCATCTAATCCGACATCGTAAATTGAAAGGAGCGGTGGTAAAGACGATAGCCGGCAGCGCTCTCCTTGAGAAGATCGCTAAAAGATATAAACTAAAGGTTTATGAAACGCCTGTGGGATTTAAGCATATTTCCCGCCTGATGCAAAAGAAAAATATTTTAATTGGAGGAGAAGAAGCAGGGGGCATAGGGTTTAAAGATTACCTTCCGGAAAGAGACGGTATCTTATCCGGCCTTCTGCTCTTAGAGATGATTGTTGCCAGTCAAAAGCCACTGACGAGTTTATTAAAAGAGACGCAAGAAGAATTTGGCCGGCATTTCTATTTAAGAAAAGATACCAGGTGTCATTCCAGCGACAAAGAAAAGGTAAGAAAGAGACTCGTAAATTTAGGCAAAAAAAGTTCTTTTTCGGGTATGAGGATAAGTAGAATTAAAGATTACGATGGATTGAAATTCTTGTTTTGCGATGGCAGCTGGATTCTCTTTCGCCTTTCCGGGACAGAACCAATTTTGCGTATCTACGCCGAATCAGATAGTAAAACCTTAACGAGAAAACTTATCGCTGAAGGAAAAAGGATATTGTCGAGCCCAAAAGGAAATGGATAAACACCTCATCCGTAATTTTTCCATAATTGCCCATATTGACCACGGAAAATCCACGCTTGCCGACCGGCTTCTGGAATATACTGGTGCAGTTAACCGGCGAAAATTTCATGATCAGATGCTCGATACTATGGATTTAGAGAAAGAGCGGGGAATTACTATCAAGGCTTCAGCAGTGCGGCTATTATATAAAGCGGATGAAGGAACCGAATATGTGCTTAATCTCATTGATACCCCCGGCCACGTTGATTTTACTTACGAAGTTTCCAAATCTTTAGCTGCCTGCGAAGGTGCGCTTCTGGTAGTTGACGCCTCCCAGGGGGTAGAGGCCCAGACAGTGGCTAATCTCTATTTGGCAATGGAGCACAATTTAAAGATTATTCCCGTAGTCAATAAGATAGATATGGCCTGCGCCAATCCGGAAAGGGTAAAAAGGCAAATTTCAGAAATTTTAAAATTGAATTCCGAAGATATAATTCTGGCCAGCGCTAAAGAGGGGATAGGCACAAAGGAAATTTTAGAAAGCATTGTCCGCAATATCCCTTACCCCGAAGGAAAAAGCGAAAACCCCTTACAGGCCCTAATCTTTGATTCTACTTTTGATACCTATAAAGGTGCGGTTTCTTATCTTCGCGTAGTTAACGGCCATATCAAACCAGGGATGAGGATTAAGATGATGTCCAGTGATAAGACTTACGAAGTTGAAGAACTAGGAGTCTTTAATCCCAAGCCAACTAAGGTGCAGACACTGGATTGTGGAGAGGTCGGTTATCTTAGTTGCAATATCAAAGATGTCCAAGACATCGTTATCGGCGATACAATTAC
>CAZEQA010000021.1:0-14561 GCA_964514265.1 uncultured Planctomycetia bacterium
GGAGATGAAGAGATATTTATCTGAGAAGGCAAAAAGACAATGGAGGAATGAAAAACTTTTAGATTGGAGAAGAAAAAAGACAAGAGGGCAGTGGACTCCAGAATTTAGAAGAAAAAGAAAAGAGGCCTATAATAGAGTTTATTTCTATAACAGCGTGGCATTTTTAAAAGGAGTCTATGGTAAGTATGGAGATGTTAGCTATTATGAAAGCGAGAGGAGAGCATTGCCGAAAAGAAATACTAATTTACTTAAACTAAATACCTTGCTGGGAAGATTTTTTAATGGTAACGAAAGAAAACTTGTGGAAGCAGTGCATAATTTTAACCATAGGGTTAGAAAAATAGAGTTTTTGAAAGAAAAAATCGATGTCTATGATATAGAAATCCCCAATACTCACAATTTTGCATTGGCAAGCGGAGTATTTGTGCATAATAGCGGCAAACAGGGACGCGACCGCCGCTTTCAGGCAATTTTACCAATTAAAGGCAAGATCCTCAATGTGGAAAAGGCGCGTCTAGATAGGGTGCTCAGCAACGAAGAGATTAGGACTATTATTACTGCCCTGGGAACCGGCGTGGGCAAAGAGGAATTTGACATCTCAAAGCTGCGTTATCATAAGATTATCTTGATGGCTGACGCTGATGTTGATGGTTCGCATATCCGCACTTTACTCCTTACCTTCTTTTATCGGCAGGTGCCGGAATTGGTCGAGAAAGGCTTTATTTATATTGCCCAGCCGCCACTGTACAAAATTAAACGCGGCAAAAGGGAAGAGTATATTGATACTGAGGAGGGGATGAACGAGTTGCTTCTGGCGATGGGTACTGAAGGGATGAGCTTAAGGCGCACTAAAGATAAAAAGGTCTTTTCTGAGAGACAGATTAAGAAACTCCTTGAGCTACTTATGGAACTGGAAAACTTTTCTCGGGCCGTTAAGCGAAAGGGAGTAGAATTCTCAAAATACCTCAGTCTTAGGCAGTCAAAGACCAAAAAGTTGCCTATTTTTAAGGTAAAAGTGGAGCACATTGACCAATTTCTTTATTCTGATGCCGAATTGGCTAAATTAACCGCCCAGGAAGAAAAGAAGCGGGGAAGGGCCAAAGGAAAAGAAGAAGAAGGCGCTGCGGACAAGAGCAAAGAAATGGATGTGGCAGAGTTTTATGAGGCCCGCGAATTAGAGAAAATCCTTGGGGAAGTGGAAAAAATGGGCATTGATGTGATTGCTCATTATGAAAGGCCGAAAGAGAAGAGGCCAGCCCGGAGTAAGGCCGCCAAGCCCACCCCCATTTATAAGGTTATCTATGATCAAGAAGAAAAATCTATCTATTGCCTGAGAGACCTGTTAAAGCTGGTGAAGGATATCGGCAAAAAGGGAATGACAATTCAGCGCTACAAAGGCTTAGGAGAGATGAACCCTGAGCAGCTTTGGGAAACTACAATGGATCCTGCCCGGCGGACAATTCTCAAGGTTATTTTGGAAGACGCAGTAAAGGCCGATGAGATGTTTACGGTGTTGATGGGCGATGCGGTCCAGCCGCGACGGGAATATATTCAGGCCCACGCCCAAGAGGTTAGAACTTTGGACATATAAGTGAGGACATAAGTTATGGAACTCTATTCAGCGTTAGGTGACATAACTTATATGTCCGAACTTACCCCACACCCAGTTACTACGAAGAAACTCTACGAAGTATCTGGGTGCGGGGTTAAATTCGCACAAGCTAAAGAAGAAAAACTGAAGAAGATGGCCTTACGTCGCTTCGCTCCGTAAGCCCAGTGCTCATTAAATGTACACTAAAGGCGAAAAGATAATCCCCGTTTACATTGAAGACGAGATGAAGGACTCCTACATCTCGTATGCGATGAGCGTAATCGTGGGCCGCGCCCTGCCGGATGTGCGCGACGGGCTTAAACCCGTTCATCGGCGGATACTTTATGCGATGAAGGAGTTGAACCTCGAACACAACAAGCCTTACAGAAAAGCAGCGCGCATAGTGGGCGATTGCTTAGGAAAATTCCACCCTCACGGCGATATGGCAGTCTACGATGCCTTGGTGCGCATGGTCCAGGATTTCTCTCTGCGCTATCCCTTGATCGATGGACAAGGAAATTTTGGCAGCGTCGACGGTGATCTTCCTGCTGCTCAACGCTATACAGAGGCAAGACTTGCCCCTATAACAGACTGGATGCTCAGGGACCTGGAGAAACAGACAGTCAACTTTGTGCCCAATTTTGACGAATCGCTTCAAGAGCCGACAATCTTACCGGCAATTCTTCCCAATCTTTTAGCTAATGGTGCCAGCGGGATAGCTGTGGGCATGGCCACCAATATCCCCCCGCATAATCTCCGGGAGATTGTTGAAGGAATCAAACTGGTTATTGATCGGCCTGATTGTGAAGTAAAAGATTTAATGCGCCTGGTTAAAGGCCCGGACTTTCCTACCGGTGGATTTATTTGTGGGCGGGAAGGGATAAAACAGGCCTTCATTAACGGTCGGGGCCGGCTGAAGGTGCGCGCTAAGGCCAATGTTGAGCAACAAAAAAGCGGCAAAGAGTCCATTGTGATTACCGAGATCCCCTATCAGGTAAATAAGACCAATATCCTTGAGTCTATTGCCGGATTAGTGCAGGACAGAAAGGTTGAGGGGATTAGCGATTTAAGAGATGAGTCCGATAAAGACGGAATGCGCATTATTGTGGAATTGCGCCGGGGGGCCAATGCCCAGATTGTGCTCAATCAATTGTTTAAACGCACTCAGATGGAAGAGACCTTTGGCGTGATTATGCTTGCCTTGGTGAACAATCAACCCCGTGTGCTTAATCTAAAACAACTGCTTGAACATTATATCGAACACCGCAAAGAAATTATTATCCGCCGCACCACCTTTGAGCTACGCCGAGCCGAAGAGCGGGCGCATATTTTAGAAGGCTTGAAAGTTGCCCTTGCTCATCTGGATAAGGTGATTAAGACCATTAGGCAGTCTAAAACGCCCCAGATTGCCAAGGCCGCCTTAATGAAAAACTTCTCCTTAAGCGAAAAACAGGCCCAGGCGATTCTGGAGATGCAGCTGCAGAGATTGACCGCTCTTGAGCGCGGAAAAATAGACCAGGAATACTTGGAGTTGATTAAGAAGATCGAACAATATAAAGCAATTTTAGCTAGCGAAAAGAAGATTTTGGCAATCATTAAAGACGAGGTGGAGGAACTGGCAAAAAAATTTGGCGATGAAAGAAGAACGCAGATTGTAGGCGAAGCGGAAGAATTGGAGATAGAAGATTTAATTGCCGAAGAAGATGTAATTATCACCATCACCCACTCAGGTTATATTAAGCGGCTGCCGGTAAGCACCTACCGACGGCAATATCGGGGCGGCAGAGGCATCGCCGGCATGGAGACTAAAGAAGAAGATTTTGCGGAACATCTCTTTTTGGCCTCGACCCACGAATATATCCTTTTCTTTACCAATAAGGGTAAGGTGCATTGGCTGAAAGTCCATGAGGTTCCCCAGGCCGGGCGTCTCTCTAAGGGTAAAGCGATTATCAATCTCCTGCAATTGGAAAGCGGCGAGTGTGTCTCAGCGCATGTGCCGGTAAAGGAATTCGACCCCAAAAGATTCTTGGTCTTGGTCACCAGGCAGGGATTGATTAAGAAAACGCGGCTGGATGCCTTTAGTAATCCGCGCAAGGCCGGCATTGTAGCTATTTCTCTGGAGAAAGAAGACGAATTAATTGCTGCTGCGCTGACTGACGGGAAGCAGGAGATTCTTCTGGCCAGCCGCCAGGGTAAGGCTGTGCGTTTTCAAGAAAAAGATGTGCGCGATATGGGCAGAACTGCCAAAGGCGTACGGGCCATACGGTTAAGCAAAAAAGATGAGGTAATCGGAATGGAGATAGTCAGGCCCGAGGCAACCCTCCTTACAGTAACAACAGGGGGTTTTGGCAAGAGGACCTCCTTCAAAGAATATCGTCGGCAGTCTCGCGGCGGAAAAGGGGTAATTAATATTAAAGTAACCAAGAAAAACGGCGAGGTCGTTGGCCTTAAATCTGTTACTGAAAAAGACGAAGTAATGATTATTACCCAGCATGGGATGGTAGTACGCTGTCTGGTCAAGGATATCCGCGCTGTGGGCAGGAACGCCCTGGGCGTGCACGTAATTCGCCTCGCAGGCAAAGACCAGGTCTCTTCCATTGCTTCCGTAGTAGAAAAAGAAGAAGAATAAAAATATATTGATGAGATCCTTCGGCCTTTCTGGCCTTAAGGATCAAGAAAAATGTCAAACCTGAGAACAAGATTTTTCTTGACCCCATCGTCTAGCCTGGTCTAGGACAAGAGCTTTTCAAGCTCTCGACACCGGTTCAAATCCGGTTGGGGTCGTTCTACTTCGCCATTCAACAGGAGTCGATGGTATGGCTTCGTAGGAACTGAAGGTTCTGCGAAGCTCATACCATAGTTTCGTATTGAAGAGCGAAGCAGACCGGTTGGGGTCGCCACCATCTATTGCTTGCTATGACCTCTGCCTTAGGGGCAGGTTCCATCCCAATTATTAGACCTTTCCTTTTTAAGGATGGGTCTAAAGGAGGGGTCTTAACGAAAGGTCTAAAGCCAAAAAGGAATGAGCCAACTTTATATCACCAACGCGCGAATTATTCTGCCAGATAAGGTTCTCTCCCGCGGCACCATACTAATTAAAGACCGCAAGATATCTGCTATCCGCCAGGGAAAATTTGCTTGCCGGGGCGCGGCTAAAATTGATGCGCGCGGTGATTTTGTTGCCCCCGGATTTATTGACTTACATATCCACGGTGATGTCGAGCGGGTTTCTCTTCAGCAGGTTAAAGGCGGCACCACAGGCTTTTTAGCTACATTGCACCCGGCAAAACCAAGGGCCCTGTTAGAAAATATCGCGCAAGTTTTAGCTCGGGAGCAGGAAGTTCGGGGGGCAAAGGTCCTGGGCCTGCGTTTAGAAGGCCCGTTTTTAAATCGCCGCTTTTGTGGAGCCCTGCCGGCAGAAGCCCTGCGTCAGCCAGACATTAATGAGGCCAGGAGGATAATCAAAAAGGGCGGCCGAGCTTTAAAGATGGTGATTTTAGCCCCGGAGCTAAAAAAAGCGCCGGCGCTAATTCGCTTCTTGAGACGGCACAAAATTATAGCTTCTTTAGGGCACACCGGCGCCACATACGAACAGGCCGAAAAAGGGATTGACGCCGGCATTGCGCACGCCACACACACCTTTAACCGCATGGGCAGCTTCAATCACCGTGCCCCCGGGGCCTTAGGGGCAGTATTAACAGATGAGCGCGTTGCCTGCGAGATAATCCCCGACGGAGTTCACGCGCACCCTGCCGCCCTGAAGCTACTGATGCATTGCAAAGGCCTGGATAGGGTGATGCTGATTACAGATTCAACAGAAGCCCTAACTCATCCGGCTAAAAGGCGCTATGCAGATGTGTTTAAGTTAAAGGACGGCACTTTATACGGAACAGCGTTAACTTTAAATAAAGCGCTGAAAAATGTTATGAAGTTTTTGGGATTGGACCCTTCCTTAAAAAGGAATAGGAAGGTCTATCCTTTAGGATTAACTTTGCCGGAAGCAGTGAGATTGGTGACGCTTAACCCGGCAAAGGTTTTGAAAATAGAAAAAAGAAAAGGCAGCATAGCAGCGGGCCGGGACGCCGACCTCGTCATCTTCGATAAGAACTTCAATGTGAAGATGACAATAGTCGAGGGAAAGGTAGTTTTTAGATGTTAGTATTTAGCATCCGGTTTTTTGCTGTTCACGAACGACGAACGACGAACGACGAACAAAATGTGTGGAATAGTTGGATATATCGGCAATCGTAACGCCCAGGAGATTTTAATGCAGGGCCTGCGCCGCCTGGAATATAGAGGATATGATTCTTGCGGCGGGGTTTCTTATTTAAATAAAAGACGAGCCTTTGCGGTAAGAAAGCTCTCGGGCAAAGTTAAGGCTTTAGAGCAATTGCTTAAAAAGAGACCGCTGGGCGGCAATATTGCTTTGGGCCATTGTCGCTGGGCAACCCACGGCGCTCCCAATCGTGTTAATGCCCATCCTCATTTAGATTGTAAAAGTGAGATCGCCGTAGTCCATAATGGAATAATTGAAAATTATGCACAGTTAAAAAGGGAGTTGATTAAAAAGGGGCATAAGTTTAGGAGTCAAACAGATACCGAGGTAATCGCCCATCTTATCGAAGAGTTTTACGGAAATCGCTCCATAGAGGAGGCGGTAAGAAGGGCCTTGTCTAAATTAAAGGGCTCTTTTGCTATCGGGGTTATTTCTAAAAGAGAGCCCGAGAAGCTTGTGGGCGCGCGTTTAGGCAGTCCTTTAATTGTAGGCTTAGGCAAGGATGGAAATTTCCTTGCTTCAGATGTGCCTGCGATTTTAGAGTCTACTAAAAATATCGTATTTTTAGATGAAAAGGAACTGGTGGTTTTGACTAAAGATAGATTTATGGTAACCAATTTTAATGGAGCTAGAGTCGCCAAAAGGCCCACGCGGATTAATTGGGACATATCTTGCGCCCAGAAACAGGGCTACAAGCATTTTATGCTCAAAGAGATTTATGAACAGCCCAGGGTCTTGCGACAAATCCTTTCTTCTTATATTCAAGGCGAGGCGATAAACTTTGGTCATGCGGGGATCGGCCCGAAATTTTTAAAAACATTAGACAATATTGTTATTGTCGCCTGTGGTACGGCTTATCATGCAGGGCTTGTAGGTAAATACGCAATTGAAGAATTGGCTCGGATTACTGTAAGCGTGGATTTATCTTCCGAATTCAGATATCGCGCACCTATAATTAATAAGAACACCCTGGTGGTAGCTATAAGTCAATCCGGCGAGACTGCCGATACCTTAGCGGCAGTAGATACGGCAAAACAGGAGGGGGCGAAGGTTCTTGCTGTCTGCAATGTTGTGGGCTCAAGCCTAACCAGAGAGTCGGATTTTGTGCTGAACACCTTAGCCGGGCCTGAGATTGGCGTGGCTTCAACTAAAGCTTATACAGCTCAACTTACCGTACTTTATCTTTTGGCTATGTATTTATCCCGGGCAAGAGGTAGGGCATCTACGGTTAAAATTGGCAAGTTAATCAAAGAATTAAGAACCATTGCCGTAAGACAAGAACAGTTTCTCAAGAAAGAACAAGATGTAGTTAAAGTTGCTAAGTCCTATCATCGCTTAGGTTCATTCTTGTATTTGGGTAGACGCATTAATTATCCTTCAGCATTAGAAGGGGCATTAAAATTAAAGGAGATTTCCTATATACCCGCCGAAGGATACGCTGCCGGGGAGATGAAGCACGGGCCTATTGCTCTTATAGATGAATATAGGGCGGTTGTTTGCATTGCTGTTTCCTCTACTATTTACGAGAAGATGGTTTCCAATATTCAAGAAATCCGTGCTCGCTCTGGTAAGGTAGTAGCAATTGCTTCAGAAGACAACAGTCAAATCAAAGACTACGTCCACAAGACGATTTATGTTCCTAAATCCTCGGAGTTGTTCTCTCCCTTACTGGTGGCACTTCCCCTTCAATTACTGGCATATCATATTGCAGTTGTGCGTGGCTGTGATGTAGACCAGCCGCGTAATTTGGCCAAGAGCGTCACCGTAGAATGAAAAATACAAGAATAGCGTATAGCGTAGAGCGTATATTTATTAGCGTATAGCGTGTAGCGTCTAGCGTATAGGAAAACAAAAGGTTTTAACTAAACGCTATACGCTATCCGCTAAACGCTAAAGAAAACGCTATACGCTATCCGCTAAATACTAATCATATGCTATATATCGTTTCCACTCCTATCGGTAATCTCAAGGATATTAGTCTGCGGGCGCTGGAAATTCTCAAAAGCGTCGAGTTGATTGCTGCAGAAGATACCCGGCGCACCCGCAAACTCCTCACCCATTACGACATCCATAAGCCCATAACCAGCTACTTTGAACACAATAAGTTCACCAAAGGCCTTTATCTTTTGCGCAAGCTAGAGGAAGGTACAGATATTGCCCTGGTTTCTGATAGTGGTACGCCGGGAATCTCTGATCCTGGGTACCGTTTAATTACCATGGCTATTGAACATAAAGTCTCCTTAACCTGCGCGCCGGGCCCAACTGCCCTAATCAATGCCCTGGTAATGTCCGGGTTTCCCACGGATAGATTCATCTTTGAAGGATATCTCCCGGTTAAACCAGGCGCACGCCAGAGAAGAATAAGAGAGATTTTGGAGGAAAAGAGGACGGTTATCTTTTATGAATCGCCGCATCGCTTGCTCAAATCTCTGCAAGATATGCAGGAGGTTTTAGGCGAGAGAGAGATAGTTGTGTTAAGAGAACTAACCAAGAAGTTTGAGCAGGTAATCCGCGGCAGCGCCGCCTCTATCTTAGAACATTTTCAAAAACATCCACCTCGAGGCGAATTTGTCATAGCCGTAAGAGGTAAACCCTAAGGGCCTTGAGATTTTACTTGACACACGAGGGTAAATATGGTATATTATGGGGCAGAAATGGGAACCTTTTAAGCCCGTCCGGTGAGGCGGGAAAAGGAGCTAAAGATGCGCTATAACGCAGAAATTGTAACCCTACCTAAGAAAAGGCAGGGCTTTTTTATGCCCCACAGAACCGTTTTTCAACCCAATCGGGAACCGTTTCTTCCTTGCCAGCGAAAACTCACAAGGACAAGTCCTTCTACCATCGGAAAGTCCGGGAGGACAAGCAAGTTGTTCGGGACAGTGTCCCCCTAAGGGAGAGAGCTAAATGCAGATTAGAGAAAAGGCCAAGATAATGGATAGAGAGGCGATGGAGAGGGCTTTAATGCGCATCGCCCATGAAATAGTGGAGAAAAACAAAGGCACTAGAAGTCTGGCAATTATTGGCATTAGGAATCGCGGGGCCTATCTTGCTCAAGCAGTGGCCGCTTACATTGAGAAAATTGAAAAGACCAAGATCCCTGTGGGCATCTTAGATATAACTTTATATCGCGATGATTTGACCACTATTGCCGAGCAGCCGCAGGTGCATAAGACAGAGATAGATTTTGATATCTCCGGCAAAAAGATTATTCTGGTCGACGATGTGTTTTATACAGGACGCACAATTAGATGCGCCCTGGATGCCTTAATTGACTTTGGCCGGCCACAATATATTCAATTGGCTGTGCTTATTGACCGCGGCCATCGCGAACTACCTATCCGCGCTGATTATATCGGCAAAAATGTGCCCACCTCCTCAAAAGAGACAGTGCAGGTGCGGCTGAACGAGGTAGACGGAAAAGACGAGGTAGTAATTTTGGAGCGCAACGGTTGAATCTATAGAAAATTATATCACCTAATGAGATCCTTCGGCCTTCGGCCTCAGGATCAAAAAAGAGCTTCCTAAGTAAAAATTTCTTGACTATGGTAGCCTGGCAGAGGAAAGATTTATTAGGGCTGGAAGACCTAAGCAAAGAAGAGATCAAGCTTATCCTTGCTACGGCGGAGTCCTTTAAAGAGGTTTCTAGCCGTGAGATTAAAAAAGTTCCGGCGCTGCGCGGAAAGACAGTAGTTAATCTCTTTTATGAACCTTCCACCAGAACTCGGGTCTCTTTTGAAGTCGCCGCCAAAAGGTTATCCGCAGATGTAATCCACATTTCTACCGAGACCTCCAGCGTCAAAAAAGGCGAGACCTTAATTGATACCGGAAAGAATATCCAGGCCCTCAAGGCAGACATTATTGTCATCAGGCATAACCATTCCGGAGCAGCAGCAATGCTCGCTCGACATGTAGATATCAGCGTGATTAATGCGGGCGACGGTTGGCATGAACACCCCACGCAGGCCTTATTAGACATCTTTACCTTGAAGGAGAAACTGGCTCGGATAAAGGGCTTAAGCGTAACCATCGTCGGTGATATCGCCCATTCACGCGTTGCCCGTTCCAATATTTGGGGATTAACTAAGTTAGGCGCCAAGGTAACCGTATGCGCCCCCCCGATGCTCATCCCGGCCGATATCGAAAAGATGGGAGTGAGCGTAAGCCACGATATCGACCGGGCGTTAAAGCAGGCCGATGCAGTCAATGTCTTACGCATGCAGTTTGAGCGCGACCAAGAGAGCGTCTTCCCGGAACAATTAGAATATTTTAAGACCTTTGGTATTACCGAGGAACGCTTGCAGAAGGCCAAAAAGAATATCATTGTTATGCACCCGGGGCCCTTAAATCGCGGAATTGAGTTATCCAGTGAAGTCGCTGATGGCCTAAGCTCTGTAATTTTAGAGCAGGTCACCAATGGGATTGCCGTGAGAATGGCTGTCCTATATTTGGTTGCAGGTGCCAAATGAAAATCTTAATTAGAAACGGCCGCGTAGTTGACCCGGCGAATAATCGCGATGAGGTCTGCGATATCTTGCTGGAAGGTGCCAGGATATCTAAGATTGCTAAAAATATCCGCACCTCCGGCGTAAAAACTATTGATGCTCAAGATAAAATTGTTATGCCGGGCGTGGTGGATATGCACGTACATTTAAGGGAACCCGGCCGAGAGGACAAAGAAACAGTAGCAACTGCAACAGCTGCAGCTGCCAGGGGCGGGGTAACTTCCCTGTTAGCGATGCCTAATACCACTCCGCCTATCGATTGCATAGAGAATGTAGCATTATTAGAGAAGATTATCAAAAAAACCGCCAAAGTCGACGTCTTGATTGCCGCCTGTATTACCCAACGCCGGCAGGGAAAAAGGCTTACAGAGATTGCTAAATTGAGAGCCCGGGGGGTAGTGGCGATTTCCGACGATGGTTCCTCTGTTGATGATGAGAAGGTAATGCTTGAGGCGTTAAAGCAGGCCGGGGAAAATAGGCTATTGGTAATCTGCCATAGTGAAGACAGGACGCTTTCTAAAGGGGGTGTGGTCAATCTGGGGATTGTCTCCACGCGTATGGGATTAAGAGGCATATCTTCTGAATCAGAATACAGACGCGTGCAAAGAGATGTAGAGTTGGCAGAAAAGGCAAAAGCCCCGGTGCATATTGCCCACTTAAGCTGCCGGGAGTCTGTAGAGATTGTGGCCGGAGCGAAAAAAAGGGGTGTTTGCGTAAGCGCAGAAACCGCACCCCATTATTTTGCGCTTACCGAGGAGGCAGTGTGTGGTTTTGATACGAATATGAAGATAAATCCTCCTCTGCGTAGCCGGGATGATGCCGAGGCAATCAAACAGGGTTTAAAAGACGGGACCATTGACGTCATTGCCTCAGACCATGCCCCGCACACTGAAAACGAAAAAGATATTGAATTTGACCGCGCAGAGTTTGGGGCAATTGGCCTGGAAACCGAATTAGCGGTGAGTATTACAGAACTGGTGGAAAAAGGCACATTAGACTGGAGTGGTTTGGTTAAGAAAATGGCCGCTAATCCTGCCCGGATTTTAGGAATAGACAAAGGCACTTTAGGCGTGGGGGCGCCTGCGGATATCATTGTGGTCTCGCCGCGCCAAGAATGGCTGGTAGAAAAGAAGAGCCTTTTATCCAGATCTAAAAATTCAGCATTCTTGGGCCGAAGATTAAAAGGTGCGGTAGAATATACGATTTGCGCAGGGAAAGTAGTTTATCCACAAAAAGGGTCAGGCGCTTTTTAATTTTAAAATGAAGTTTATTCTTTCCAGAGAATTAGGAAGATTGGCCAAGTGGCTGCGTATCTTAGGATACGATAGTAAATTTTATCAGGAAGACAACTTAAGCACGCTGGTGATTACGGCCCTTCGCGAAGAGAGGATAATCCTTACGCGCAATTCGCGAATGACGAGATTTCCCGGGCCGCGGGTGGTAAAAATCGATTCCGACTTTGTGGATAAGCAAATCAAACAGGTCATCCTGCAACTTAAGCTTAAGACCAAGCCCCAGGATATGTTTACCCTTTGCACAATCTGTAATGTGCAGTTAAAAGAGACAGCGGGCCTTAAGATTAAAAATAGAGTCCCCGAATATGTCTATCAGACACAGAGAGATTTTCTGATTTGCCCCCGCTGCAGGAGAGTCTACTGGCAAGGGACACATTGGGGTAACGTTAAGAAATACCTGGGGAAAATCCACAAACTATAGCCTATAGTCTATGTTTATTGCCGATTTTCATATCCATTCTAAATATAGCCGGGCCACCAGCAAGGAGATGGATTTAGACCATCTGGTAGAATGGGCGAAACTTAAAGGCATATCTCTCTTGGGTAGCGGCGACTTTACCCACCATCTCTGGCTGCAAGAGCTAAAACTCCAGCTAAAACCAGCAGGCAACGGGCTCTTTGCTTATCGCGGCGTGCATTTCATGCTCACCGTAGAAGTAAGCAACATCTATTCTAAAGGCGGGCGGGGCAGGAGAGTTCATAATATTATCTTTGCCCCTGACTTTGAGACAGTGGATAAGATTAATGATGAACTGGCTGGCTTTGGCAACCTTTCCGCTGACGGACGGCCGATGTTAGGGTTGGATTGCGTCTCACTTATGGAGATAGTTTTAGGAGCAAATCCTGATTGTTTTGTCGTCCCCGCACATTGCTGGACTCCCTGGTATAGTCTATTCGGCTCAAACTCCGGGTTTGACACAATTGAAGAGTGTTTTGAAAAGTACACTAAAGATATTTATGCTTTAGAAACGGGCTTAAGCAGCGACCCGGCGATGAACTGGCGCTGGAGCGCCTTAGATAGGTTTAGCTTAATCAGCAACTCCGATGCGCACAGTCCCTCGCGCCTGGGACGGGAAGCCAATGTATTTAACTGCGAGATGGACTACTACGCAATTTTAAATACCTTAAAGAAAAAAGATAAGACAAATTTCCTTTACACTGTAGAATTTTTTCCTCAAGAAGGAAAATATCACTACGACGGCCACAGAAATTGTAACATTCTTTATTCACCCGCTGAAAGTAAAAAGCAGAATAATATCTGCCCGGTGTGCGCGCGGCCTTTAACCATTGGAGTTATGCACAGGGTAGAACAGCTTGGGGATAGGCCACAAGGTTATGTTTTAGAAAACGCCATCCCTTTTAAAAAGTTAATCCCTTTAAATGAGATTATTGCCGAGGTCAAAGGTATGGGCAGGGCTTCGCAATCGGTAGAGCAGGAATATCGCCTCTTGATTCAGAAGCTGGGCAGCGAATTGGATATCCTGATTAATATTCCGGAGGAGGGACTGGCCAAGTCCTGTGCCCCGCGAGTGGCCCAGGGCATTTTGAATGTGCGCGGAGAAAAGGTGCAGATTATTCCCGGATACGATGGTGTTTACGGAAAGATAGAGGTGCTTGGCGAAGGAGATAAAAGGTCCGAGAGGCAGTTGTCATTCTTTTAAGTAATGCGGTAATATGGAACGGATAAATTCGAATTTCGTATTTCGTGCCCCGTTACAAATGTGAATAAAATAGGATTGGGTATTTGTAACGGGGCGTGCTTCGGATTTAACGAAGCTAATAAACATATTATACGAGGAGATAAGAAGGTGAATATAGCCATAGTCTATTATTCCTATAGCGGCAATACCCACAGGGCCGCAGAGATTATTGCAGAAATCCTGAGGATAGAGAATAATTCGGTTAGGTGCTTGAAGATTGAAGCGCCGAATGAGTCCAGAAGCTTTTTCGTCCAGGCCCTACGCGGGCTGACCAAGAAAAAGACGGCGATTGCTCCAATGGAAACAGACCTCTCTGGCTATGATTTAATAATTTTGGGCACGCCGGTTTGGGCCAGAGAAATGGTCCCGGCCATGCGCAAGTTTTTAGAAAAGGCAAGTGGCTTGGGCGGGAAGAAGGCCTTGGTTTTTGTGACCTATGGCAGCGGCTTAGGCAAGGAACACTGTTTAGATTCTCTAAAAGCGGGCATAGAAGCCAAAGGCGCCAGCTGCATTGGCCGTTTTTCTCTGAGCCAGTTTAAGGTAAATGATAGACCATTGATTGAAAATTTGCTCAAAGAAAATCTGCGCCTGTCCTCCTTCGTCCTTTAGAACGCAGACAAAGGAAGGACTTTGAAGGACAAGGTAGAGTTTCTAAAGGAGTTCGTGCCTGTAGCTCAAAGGATAGAGCACTAGCCTCCGGAGCTAGGTGTTGGGCGTTCGAGTCGCCCCAGGCACGCTGTAACACGAAAAAACGAAAAAGCGCCTGACCCTTTTTTGTGGATGATGACTATTGCAGTAATAGGTGGACATAGCTGTTCCCCAGATATAGCCAAGATTGCTGAAGAGGCGGGCAAAGAAATTGCCCGGATGGGCGCTATTTTAATCTGTGGTGGTTTAGGCGGGGTAATGCAGGCAGCATGCAAGGGAGCGAAATCTTCCGGCGGAAAGACAATCGGGATTTTGCCCGGGCATGATAAGAAAGAAGCCAATCCCTATGTAGATATCCCCATTGTTACGGGCTTAGGTTATATGCGCAATAACCTGGTGGTCAAAAACGCCGATATCGTTATTGCCATCGACGGAAAAGAAGGCACGCTTTCGGAAATTGCCTTTGCCTTGCAGATGAAAAGACCCATTATCGGCATCGATACCTGGGATATTCCCGGGCTAATTCAGGTTAAAGATGTGCAGGAGGCC
>CAZEQA010000022.1:0-14132 GCA_964514265.1 uncultured Planctomycetia bacterium
ATTTAATCAATCCTCTTCCTTATGGCGATTCTTCTTTTGATGGTTGTGTATTGTTAGAAGTTATTGAACATATTGTAAAAGCTGAGGATCTCATAAAAGAGATATCGCGTATATTAAAGAAAGGCGCCTTTTTAGTTTTGACTACCCCTAATCCTGCACATTATTTCTTTAGGCTAAAAGCACTTTTAGGTTTTCCTCCTCGGGAAGAGGGCTACCATTACAGGTTTTTTACTAAAAATAAACTTTTAAGTTTGTTGCAGGAAAAGAACTTTGCAATAGAGATTTTTAAGGGTGCAGGTTATTTGCCGATTATAAACAGGATAATATCAAAATCAAAGAACTATAACCTTAGACTGTATTTGCCGTTTTTCTTGCAAACATTGTTTGCGGATAGGTTTTTTATATTAGCAAAAAATCGAAAATCCTATGGTTAAAGAAGCAAGAAATATTTGGTGGGATTACATTTCAGTTTTAGGTTCAAAGGTTATGTCTTTTCCTTTGTCTCTAATCTATATATCTTTGGTGACGAGGAACCTTGGGCCTGAAAGATGGGGAATCGTTATGCTTTTTACCAGTGTTTATCAACTCTTATTTAGTCTAGGTATAAATTGGACTTCCAGTGCTGTTGTTAGATTTGGCAAGGAAGAATTTGTAAAAGAAGGGCATTTGAGAAAAACGGTAGCAGCTAGATTTGCAATTATTGCTATTATGCTTTCCTTGTTTCTATTTTTAATATTTCTTTTTCGAAAAACACTCACAGGGTATATTGGAATTCCGCTGCAGACATTTTGGCTTATTTCCCTGATGCTATTAGCATACTCATTTAACGATTTCCTTGCCTGGATATTAAAAGCAATCGGTTTGATGAAACAATTTGCTGTCTTCTTGGTATTAAGGCATTCTTTTCTGATTGTTTCTATTATCATTTTTCTTATAGCAGATATTTCATTATCGGTGCAACGAATAATTAGTTTAGAAATAGTATCATATTTATTAATTTCAGTTTTCTGTATTTTTTTCCTGAAATTTAAGTATTTTTTTCCTATAGAAAAAGATCTTGTACAGCTAAAGAAAATGTTAATTTATTCCTGGCCGCTGTCGATTAGTTTTTTATTTGGCTATGCCTCAAATTGGATGGATGTATTTTTCGTTAAATATTTTTTTAGCACTTATCGTGTAGGGATATATCAGGCTGCTTATCGTATGATGGTATATATTAGCGCACCATTAACTACTATTTGTGTTTTGGCTTTTCCGCTTCTTGTATCGACACGAGCTCGTAAGCGTAATGATATTGCTGGCGTCTATGTAAAAAGTTTAACTCCGCAGTTCTCATTTTTTTGGAATATTATTGTATCGTCTTTAATTGTTGTAAGTGGATATTTAATAAGAATTGGTTTCGGCAGTTTATTTGTAGAGGCAATATTTCCTTTTTCTCTGTTGCTTTTGGCAGTAGGCTTTCAAGGTGTATCTACAATGTATTCTTCAGTATTTTGTGCCTTTGACTGGTTGAGATACCATACAATAATAATCGTTACATGCACCCTGTTAAAGTTTATTGGCAATCTATTTCTTGTTCCCCGATTTGGCATACTTGGAGCAGCAATCTCAACCTCTCTTGCTTACTCATTAGGCGCAATATTTTATTTAATTGTCGCTAACAATTTGATGGCGATTAAAACATATAAGGCGTTAATCTATCCTTTCATTACAGCTCTATTTTTATTATTTTTCTCAATTATCGGCAATTTATTTTTAAAAATTTTACTGGGAATATTTGCTTTATTCAGTTTTGTATTTTTAGCTAAATATACCAAAACTTTTAGCGCAGATAATATTCATTTATTAGAAAAAATTGAAATGCCGGATTTTTTACGCAAAGGTATGAGCAAAGTATATCTTCTTTTGTCTTAATCTAGATGCTTAAACGCACCTAAGTCTTATTGGGCTGTGCTATGGATAAGTTAAAAAAGACAATATCTATATATGGGTCCCTTTGGAAGAAGTCAACCAATAGAATTCCTAATAAAAGTTTACATTTTAACAAGATGCAGGAGGTAATCCCTGAATCCATTGTTAGGGGTTCTCTGGGAATAGAGATCGGTTCAGGTTGTGGTTATGATACGCACTTTATGGCTAAAAACAATCCCCAAACTAAAATAGTTAGTCTTGAGATTAGCGATGGGGTGTTCGCTATTAAGAAATTGAATTCTAATTTAAAAAATGTTTGGCCGGTGAAGGCCTCAGCTTTAAATTTACCAATGAAGGATGATGTCTTTGATTTTGCCTATTCTTTTGGCGTATTGCATCATACTTGTGACCCTAAATTTTGCCTTAAGGAAATTACAAGAGTTATGAAAAGTAATGCTATTGTATTTCTATATTTATATGAAGCCCATTTAGAAAATCGCGCCAAGTATTTAGCCTTAAAGATAGTCAATATCTTAAGAAAGGTAACAACACGAATTCCTCCAAAAGTTTTATATTGTATGTCGTTTTTAGCTTCACCGGTTATTATACTCCTTTTTACTTATCCATACCGAATACTTCGAAGGTTTAGTATCACTCGTTCGCTATCAGAAAAAATACCTTTTAATTTTGGTACGCATCCATTTTCTTTAGCGGCAGATATATATGATCGCTTTGGTGCGCCAATAGAATGTAGATTTAGCAAGCAAGAGATCTATGATATGTTTATGCAATGTGGATATTCTGATGTAGTTATCACAAGATTAAAAGACACAGCTGGTTGGGTTGTTTGGGGCTACAAAAGGAAATGTTTATAAGAGGCGATAGTGATGGCATTCGCTTATAAAAAGCCCGAGATTAAAAAATCTATACTATATACTCTCATAGTCATATTATTATTTTTTGGCTCTATAGAAGCAATTCAAAGGATAAGATATTGCCTGCGTTATAAGTCTTCTTATTGGCTATTGTATGGGTTTGTAGAGATACCAGAGAATTACGAGAAAATAATGCAAAGAGGGGTTTTGCAAATTGTTGAATCAAGAGTGGTATCTTATAGAAAAGGTAAGCGGCGATATAGAAAATATAATCCCAAATTTCAAGGGGATGAATTCATTAATTCTTACGGTTTCCGCGGTAAAGAATTCAGCTTAAAAAAAGCAGATGGAGTTTATAGATTAGTAGCATTGGGGGGTTCGACTACTTTCGGTCTTGGCCTTAAAGATGGTTTTACCTACCCCGACTATTTAGAAAAAATCGTAAATTCTAATGCAAATAAGAAGTTCGAGGTTATAAATGCAGGAATTAGTGGAAATACGATTTATGAAATCGCTAATCTCTTTGAAGAAGAAATCATAGCATTAGAACCTGATATTATTGTTATAAATAGTATGCTTAATAATCTATATTATTCAAAAATTATGAATAATAGCCAGGTTTTCCCTATTTCATGGCAAAGAATCAATCGGATCTTATTAACAAAAAGTCTTTTTTATATGACCTTACGGGAGAAATTAGCCGTTTTATTTCAAAACAACATAGCTAATATATATAGAGCCGACAGGAACCAGGTGATAAATAACTTTTTAAAAACAGAAGTCTTTTGGTCTAATTTGGAAAATGTTTTTAAAGATATAATACACAATGGGAAATCGCACAATATAGAAGTGATTATTGTAGAGGAGCCTGTCTCATTATCCTTTTTTCCTGATGAAAGTTGGATTATGCTGGATAGAAGAATGGAACCAATATATAAAAAGATGCTATTGTTATTTAGAAAGATTAGCCGCGATGAAAATATTGATATTGTAGAAACCCACGATTATTTTGACCAAATATCACCAAAGGATTATTTTATTGATGGCGTACATTTAACGCCGAAGGGAAGCGAGTATCTCGCGGATTTAATTGCAAAAAAGGTATTACCGTTGATTTCAACAAAAAAGTTATGAAGCAAAAAGGAGCTGAATGATGAAATTTTCTATAATCGTTCCTGCATTTAATGAAGAACAGAGTTTGCCAAAGGTTTTGGATAACCTGACAAAGTTTTTTCCTTCAGAAGAAATAATATTGGTTGATGATGGTTCGATAGATAAAACATACCAGATCGCTCGTAAATTTAATGGCGTTAAGGTAATCAGACATGAGAAAAATTACGGTTACGGCGCTGCATTGAAGAGCGGTATATCTTGTGCCTCAACTGAAAACTTAGTCTTTTTTGATGCGGATGGACAACATGATGTCGAGAAGATTAGGGAATTTGTAAGTTCTTTAGAAGATTGCGATTTAGTAACAGGCGAACGCATAAGTAATAGAAGCATAAGCGGTATTCGTATGCCTGGAAAATTCGTTTTAAAAGTAATGGTAAACTTTTTAGCAAAGACCAAGATTAAAGATATAAATTGTGGTTTCAGGGCAGTTAGAAAAAATATTATCAAAAGATACCTTTTTCTTTTACCCGATGGTTTTTCATTTTCTACAACTACTATCCTGCTTTTTTTAAAACGGAAATACAGGATTAAATTTGTTCCTGTTCAAGGTAAAAGAAGAATAGGAAAGAGTTCGGTTAATCAATTTAAAGATGGCTATAATACCTTGTTATTGATTGTCAGATTGATAGCCCTTTTTGATCCATTGAGAATCTTTACATCAATAGGTTTTTTCTTTATTCTGCTTGGGGTATTTTATGGTCTGTATAAGATTATGACTGTTGGCTTTGGGCTATCCGTTGGAGCATTGGCTTTTCTAACCGTTGGGTTTTTTAGCTTTCTTCTGGGTATCATTTGCGACCAGATTTCTTCTTTAAGATTAGAACACCTGGAACAATCCTTTAAGGATTTATAATGTGTGGTATATGTGGCATTGTAAAAATCAGAAGTCGGATTTCACCTAATTCGATCAAATTAATGACTAATAGGCTCTCCCATAGAGGACCTGATGACATAGGTTTTTATTTTAATAATAGCGTGGGATTTGGATTCAGAAGATTAAGTATTATTGACCTGGAGAAGGGGCATCAGCCTATGTCTAATGAAGATAATACCATCTGGATAGTTTTTAATGGCGAGATTTATAATTTTAAAGAATTAAGAAAACTTCTTGAAAACAACGGCCATACTTTTGAGACTTCAAGCGATACAGAGGTTATTATCCACAGTTATGAGGAATGGGGGGTCGATTTTGTAAGTAAAATTAAAGGGATGTTTGGCCTGGCTTTATGGGATAGCAGTAATCATCAATTAATTCTTGCCAGAGATAGGGTTGGTATAAAGCCTTTATATTATGCGATTACCGAAGGCGGCTTATATTTTGCTTCAGAGATAAAGTCGCTATTGGTAAACAAGCAAGAACTCGATACCACAATCGATTTAAATGCCTTAAACCTTTATCTTACTTTTAATTATATACCCGCTCCTTTAACAATATTTAAGGGAATAAGATCGTTATCGCCTGCACATTTATTAATGTACAAAGATAAGCGGGCTGTGACTAAAGAATATTGGGATATCCCAATAGATGAGCCAATTTCAAATCCATTAAAAGAAGAGGTATATATAGATTTACTAAACGGACAGCTTGAGAAGTCTGTTAAGAGCCATTTGATAAGTGATGTTCCCGTGGGAGCGTTTTTAAGCGGTGGGGTGGATTCCAGTGCCGTGGTTGCTTTAATGTCCAAAATAAAAAAGGAACCATTTAAGACTTTTTCAATTGGTTTCGGAGAGAAAAGCTATAGCGAGTTGAATTACGCAAAAATTGTTGCAAATCATTTTAAAACTGAGCACCATTGGGAAATAATTAAACCAGATATTCAATCAATTCTTCCTAAAATAATTGCCCAGTTTGATGAACCGTTTGCCGATTCCTCGTCAATACCACTATATTTTTTATCAAAATTGGCTAGAAGATATGTAAAAGTTGTTATGACAGGGGATGGTGGAGATGAGCTCTTTGCTGGATATGAGACCTATATAGCCAATTTTCTGACTAGATTCTATCGTAAGGCTCCCGAAAATTTCAAAAAGGCTTTTCAGAAAATTGTTGAAAAGTTACCTGTTTCTCATAAAAAGGTTAGTTTAGATTTTAAGGCCAAGAGATTCGCAGGGGGTGCGAATTTGCCTCCCATGTTGGCCCATTTATACTGGCGTATGATTTTTAGCAATTCGGATAGAAGAGCGCTTTTAAAGAATAATGCAATTAACGATTTTTCGGATGGAAATCTACAAACATTTTTCTCTGTTTTCTTTGAAAAAGCAAGTAAATTAAAGGGGCTTAATAAATTTTGCTACTTTGATATTAAGGCATATTTGCCTAATGATATGCTGGTTAAAGTTGATAGAATGACCATGGCAAATTCTTTGGAGGCCAGAGTTCCATTGTTAGATAGTGATCTGGTGGAATTGGCCTTTAGGATTCCTTCAAGCTTAAAAGTAAAAAATTTCAAGACCAAATACATATTTAGGAAGGCTCTAATGAGAACCTTGCCGAAAGTGATACTCAATCGAAAGAAGGCAGGATTTAATGTGCCGATTGCCAGCTGGATAAATAACGATTTGAAAGAAATGTTCTGGGATGTCTTACTTTCGAAGACCGCTAAGTATAACGAATTTATAAACTTAGAATATGTTAAGACGATGCTGAATGAACACCATAGGCGTATAAGAGACCATAGCCATCAATTATATAGCTTACTTGTTTTTTCATTATGGTGTAAAAATACGGAATGAATCAATTACAAAAAGATTTTTGGGAACGAACGCATAATTTCAGACAATATTCTCATCCTATTGTAAAGTATTTTGGTACGCAAAGAGTGGATTTTTTAAGAAAATTCATCAAGGCAGATGAAGTTAATAATATTCTTGATGTTGGGGCTGGAGGAGGCTTCTCTTCTTTCTACCTCCGGAGCATTTGTCAAGATATAGTTGCTACGGATTTTTCTAAAAGAATGCTTATTGAGAACCCTATTAATAAAAAGATTCTTGCTGATGCCTATTTTTTACCCTTTAGAAGTAATTCTTTTGACATGGTTTGTGCATGGGAACTTTTTCATCATCTTGATGATCACGAAACTGCTATAGAAGAAATTATCAGAGTAGCTAGAAAATATATTTGTGTCTTTGAAGTTAACAGAAATAATCCTGTTCAGTTTCTCTATGCACTTGCCAATAAAGAACATCGAGGAATAATTAAATTCTCAAAGAAATACTTTTTAAAACTCTTTGAAAAAAAAGTTAAGGTTATTAAAAATGCAACAGGCGGTATCATTTTTCCTAACAAGACGCCATTGTGGATCTTTCCTTTTTTAAGCAAGATGCCTTTTGTTATACCTTTTGTTGGTATATCAAATTTTATCATTTGTGAGAAGAGATGAAGGAACAATCACAAACAAAAGTAGACATAGTCCTTGTCGCGCCCCCTAGTTCTCAAAAAAGAGAGTTTGGGCTTTTATCAAGTGCCGGAGCCTATAGACCTCCTTTGAATCTTCTCAATATCGGCTCAGTTCTTCTTGAAAGAGGCTATTCTGTTTCTGTTATAGATGGAGTAACTAAGAGTGGGGGAATAAAGGAGGTTGTAGAGTCTATCATTGCAGTTAACCCTCGTTTTATTGGTCTTACCTCTATGACGGCTCATATTTACGGATGTGGGGATATGGCGAATAAATTACGTAAGAAATTGCCTAAAACTCCAATTATTATCGGAGGTATCCACGTTAGTACATTGCCGATAGAAACTATGCAGCTTTTTCCTTCTTTTAATATTGGCATTGTTGGAGAAGGCGAGAATACTATTCTTGAATTGATTGAAACTATCGAAAAGGAAGAAGACATTTCAGAGGTTTCCGGTTTGGTAATTCGAACTAAGGAGGGTATTCGATTGACTCCACCGCGGACATTAATCAATGACCTTGATACGTTGCCTCTGCCGGCATGGCATCTTCTCCCGGATTATATTCAGACATATCGGCCAACCCTATCAAGGAAAATTCGTTTACCTTCTGCCTACATTGTGACTTCACGAGGATGTCCTTATTCATGCTCTTTTTGTAATAATACGGTCCATGGACGCACATTTCGTTCTTACAGTGTAGATTATATAATGAAGATGGTTACTTATATGGTCAATGTGTATAAAGTAAAAGACTTAACTATATACGATGAAAACCTGGCTTTGAAGAAAGACAGGATTGTTGAGTTTTGTCGCCGTATGATATCGACCGATTATGATCTTACATGGTCATGCGATGCCAGAGTTGACAGTGTTGATGAAGAAATACTTCATTTTATGTATAAGGCAGGATGCCGCTCTATATGGTTTGGGATGGAAAGTGGTAATGCAGAAATATTAAAAAAATATAACAAAAAAATTAACTTAGAGGATTCGAAAAAAGCAGTTAAGTTAGCAAAAAAATATAATATCAAGGCATGTGGTTCTTTTATAATCGGAGGGCCGAGAGAAACAGTAGATACAATCAGGGATACGATTCGTTTTGCTAAGCGGATAGGGCTGGATTATTTTGTGCCATATTTTTATACGCCTATCCCAGGGACTCCGGATTACGATACAATTACTCATTATGGAACCGCAAATTTAGGTTATCGCTTGGCAACAATGACACAGCCAACGTTTGCGCCGCAGGGAATGACATTTTCTGATGTCCGCAATTGGTATATTCAAGCGCTAATATCTTTTTATATACAACCGAAAATTATTTTTAGGCTGATTAGAGAAATAGGTCTTTTAAATCTTCTGCAATCCGGTTTTTCCTTTTTATTCAATGTAATCGGTGTTATAATTATGCCTCGGTATGCAGCCAAAGAAGATAGAATATCCATCGCAAAATTAAAAATAACAGAAAGAGTAAATGTTTAACAAGGTCAAAAATAATTTAATTTATATTTCGGTAATTATAACCCTGACTATCGTTTTAATAATAGCCGTGGAATTTTCATCTGCTTTGTTTTTTAAGTCGCTTGCGTTATTAAGCAGTATTTATAGTCATGGACGCTTCAATAATTATGCTGACTGCCGGGTTGAATCACCCGCATATGTCGATAAAGTTTACGCTAATAAAATCTATAAAGAATATCGTTTACTTGAATCGCAGTACATTCCTTATGCGATTTGGAAATTCAAGGAATTTCATGGAAAATGCATAAACATTGATAAAAACGGCCTTAGGGTTTCAATTCCTAAGGGAACCGGCAAGTCAAATAAAAGACTTTTCTTCTTCGGTGGGTCTACGATGTGGGGAGTAGGAGTAGATGATAGCAATACTATCCCATCGATTGTATCGAGGTATTTAAATAAAGATAATTATTCTACTTTTGAAGTTTTTAATTACGGGCAGGTTGGATATGTATCCACACAGGAATTAATCCAGCTGATATTAGAACTGCAAAAGGGGAATGTACCTGATATTGTAATATTTTATGACGGAGTAAATGATATTTATGCAAGCATCTTTTCGCCAGGGATTACATCTTATCACGAAAATTATGAGCAGATAAAGAGTAGAATGGAGGCGAAGGGAATAATTAAAGGGGCATATTTTAACAGTAGCTTTTTTAATTTGGTAAATTATATAAAAAATAGAATTAGGAAAGGAGCTTCAGGACAAGATAGTAAGGAGGATATAAGGGTTAAAGATGCTATTGATGGGTATCTTGCCAATCTTCAGTTGGTGCAGAAACTTTCAGAAAAATATGATTTTAAATTCATTGCATTTTGGCAACCCGTTGTTTTAATTGATAGAAAAGTATTAACGGAATATGAAAAAATCGAAAAAACAAAAATGGGAGAAAAGCTTATTAGAATATATACAAAGGCACATGAAAATATTGGTAAAAGGCATCTCGATGGAATTAAATTATTTGATTTATCTAACATCTTTGAAAACGAAAAAGGTGATATCTATATAGATTTTGCCCACCTTGAAAATAAAGGAAATTCAATAGTGGCAAAGAAGATATTTGAGGTAATAAAAGAAGAATGAATTTCAGAAAAGAAATACTAAAAGAATTTGATTTTTGGTTATTGATGTCTATACTATTTTTAATGCCCATTGCAGGAATGTTTAGATTAGCAGGGAAACCTGTTCAGATTTCCGATATCTTATTTTTAATTTATTTTTTAATTTGGCTCTTTAAAAGAATCGCTTTTAAAAACTTCAAAGTAAGCGCTAAATTTTACCTTTTTTGCGGCCTGTTTATTATCTTTTGCCTTTCTACTTGTTTTTCGCCATTTCCAATGAAGAGTACAATGGGTTTAGTTATAAAGATTTATCTATTAATGTTAGCTTATATTATTTCAGAAGAGATCAATTCTCTTTTCAGGTTTAAATTGGCAATAAATGCTATATTGCTTTCGGGAATCTATGTTATTGCTTTATCTTTTTGGGGAATGCTGTCATTTGTGAGAGGATGTCCTAGCATATTTTTATGCCCGAGCAATATATTAGATCTTCCTGTACATTTTTTACCGCGCGTACAAAGTATTTTTTCTTCGCCAAGTTTTCTTTCCTCATTCTTAACGATAGTAATACTACTTTTATTAGAGAGAATTTTACGCCGTATAGATTTGTCATTTAAAAAGCGGCTCTATTATGTTATCTATTTTGTATTAGCCGCAATTGTTTTTATATTTACCTTTTCCAGAGATCTCATCGGCTTAGGATGGGGATTAATCTTTCTCTTTCATCTCTGGGGTATTAATCAAAAAAGGAATTGGCTAATTCTAACATATTCTAAATTTGCAATGATTTTAGTTACACTCTTTGTTTTAGTTAACAGCATCTGGTACATTTTCCCTATAAAAATATATAAAACCTCTTCAAATATTATTTTGCCTTCAGATGAACTGCAATTTAAACTAGAAGGAGGAAGCCTTATCTCGCAAAAGGGATGGATTTCAGAGAAAACTATTTCTTTTAATTCCAGGTTACATAACCGTGTTGTGGAATTAACAGATGCAGCAAAGACATTTACTAAAAATCCCATATTTGGTATAGGGGTAGGAGTGTTGCCATCCCAGGGATATTTTCTAAAACCTTTTTCACGTTCTTCCCATAATACTTATCTACAAGTTCTTTCCCAAACAGGTATTTTGGGATTTGCTATTTTCGCAGCTTTTATAATAACCCTATTCCGAATTCTTCGTAGGCATGGACAAAATGACCAGTTATATAATATTAAAGTTATTTTTCGATCAATACTTTTAGTTCTACTTATCAATATGCTTTTTACGGATTTGGATAACTTCCGTTACTTTTGGATAGTTGCGGGATTTATATTTTCTTTAAAGAATTTGGACGTTAAAAATGTTTAAAAATAAGAATATCATCTGCATATCTTCAATAGACTGGGATTTCGTCTGGCAAGGGCATCAGGAAATAATGTCCACGTTTGCAAAAAATGGCAATAGAGTTTTATTTATTGAGAATACTGGAGTGAGAACACCTAATTTTAAAGATGGGCAAAGGCTAAAAAAAAGAATTATAAACTGGTTCAAAGGTACTAAAGGTTTTAGGAAAGAAATGGAAAATTTATTTATCTACTCTCCGATTAGTTTACCATTCCCTTATTCAAAATTTGCCAGTTGGATTAATAGGAGGATTCTCATAAAACCATTAAAAGATTGGATGAGAATAATAGGATTCTATAATCCGATAATCTGGACTTTTCTTCCGACAAGAACTGCTTTGGGGATAATAGATAACATAGAGAAGGAATTATTGGTTTATTATTGTATTGCAGATTTTTCCGAATTAGTGGATAATCCTAAAAAAGTAATGAAAACGGAAAAAGAAATAATTAAAAAAAGTGATTTAGTATTTGTCCAAGGGGAAGTTTTTAAAAAAAGATGTATAAGATTAAACAATAATGTGCACATATTTCCTTTTGGAGTCAGAATGAAAATTTTTGAAGATTTTAAGCAAAACTTACATACACATCCTTCTGATATGAAGGATATAGAAAGGCCCATAATTGGCTACGTAGGAGGGGTACATAAACATATAGATTTTAGTTTGTTGGATTATATAGCCAGGTCTCATCCAGATTGGTCTATCGTTTTGGTAGGACCTAAACAGTGTGACGTTTCTAAATTAAGCAGTTCAGAAAACATATTTTTATTAGGGAAAAAGGATTTTTTAGAGCTTCCAAAGTACATAAATGGATTTGATGTATGTATTATACCCTATCTTAAAACAGAATATACTAAAACTGCATATCCTACTAAACTAAATGAGTATCATGCATTGGGTAAACCGGTAGTGTCTACGGATCTGCCGGAAATTATAAATTTTAATTTAAGAAACGGCAACTTGGTATCAGTAGCTAAAACTAAAGAAGAGTTTGAAAAGTTAATTCATAAAGCATTAAATGAGGAGACCGATAATTTAATTTCCAAACGTATAGTTTCTGCAACAAAAAATAATTGGCTGAATAGACTTGAGCTTATGAGTAATTTAATCGAAAAAGCAACTGAAGAAAAGTCCATGCAACAATCCGATTGGCGCGAAAATTTATTAAGATTTTATAAAGCGGCAAGAAGAAAGACGTTAAGTTTAGCTTTTGCAATTTTTAGCATATATTTGCTTATTTTTTATACGCCATTAATCTGGCTTTTAGCTGGTCCTTTAAAAATTTCACAATTTCCAGAAAATGCAGATTGTATAGTTGTTTTTGGGGGAGGCGTAGGGGAGTCTGGTAAGGCAGGGCAAGGATACGAAGAAAGAGTGCAATACGCTGTGGATTTATTTAAGAAAAAATATGCGAAATATTTAATATTTTCCTCTGGTTATACATATGTCTTTAAGGAACCAGAAGTAATGAAGGCATTGGCTATATCTCTAGGTATACCGCAAGGCTCAATCATTTTGGAAGATAATGCAAAGAATACGCATGAAAATGTAAAATTTACAAAAGAAATTCTGGATAAAAGATATTGGAATAAGATTTTGCTCATTAGTTCTCCTTATCATATGCGGCGTGCTTCTCTCGTTTTCAACAGAAGTGCTAAAGATATAAAAATTACCTATACGCCGATACCAAAAAGTAAATTTTATATGCATGGACACGAATTAAAAGAATTAAAAGGAAAAAAGGTATGGAAACAGATAAATTTACGACAGATAAAAGGGTTAGTGCATGAATATTTGGGCATTGTTTATTATTGGTGGAAGGGATATATTTAATCAAAGTTATTGCGAAAGAACGTAACCAAACGCAGGAGGGCGAAAATGAGGTTAATCGATGAAAAGGGGCGTATTTTCGGTAAGATAAATGTAATCGATTTTTTGCTAATTCTCTTTTTATTGAGTTTCACTCCCATGCTTTATTTCGGGCATAAACTTTTAACTAAAAAACCTGTAGTAGAGGTTCCAGTAGTAGCACCAAAGCAATTTAAAGAAATAGAGATAGATTGTAAATTTATAGGATTAAAAACCGCAGAATTGAAAATTATCTCTGCTAACGATCAGGAACTGGATGAAAAAGGCCAAGTAATAGGAGAAGTAATCAGTTTTGGTGTAAGCGAGCCATATAGAGCCTACGAATTCGATATAACTAAAGGAGAGAAAAAAGCTAAAGAGCTCTCTGATTTATACCAGCTTAAAGCAAAATTTAGATTTAGCGTAGAGGTAAAGGAAAATAAACTATATTATAAAGGTAAACTAATAAAAACTGGTTTGCCTTTTCAATTTAAAACTGCCAAATATAACCTGGATGTTGTTGTTTTACCACCGAAAGAGGAACTAACAGTAGCAGTAAGGGTAAAGTTCCAAAACCTAATGCCAGAGATAGCTAAAGTTGTAAAAATCGGCGATAAGCAACTGGAGATTACCGAAGATAATAATGAAAAGCCTATTTCTAAGATAGTTAAAGTTATTTCTAATGAATATACTGAATTTGTTAGTCAGCAAGGAGAGCTTATAGCGAATCCTAAATACAGGGATTTGGTTTTGGAGATAGAGACATTGTGTTTCCGCAACCCCAAAGGGTTATTTGTACAAGGTAAACCGGTAAAAATAGGCAAGCCGTTTTACTTTGCTACAGATTTATATTCTATGACAGGGATAATAATTGGGATAGAAGTAAAATGAGTCAAATTTTAGGTACAAGTATCACCGTTTTACTATGGAGACAGTTGTTTAGATGGTATGGGCA
>CAZEQA010000023.1:0-14062 GCA_964514265.1 uncultured Planctomycetia bacterium
ATATAATTTACTGAATAGACAGTAATACAAAAGGCAACCAGATTCACCGTCACCAGCATAAACACTGTTAGACCATCTAATACCATCCCGATACCTATAGGTGGTCTCCAGGAACCAACGCTGTAAGTCAGGGTTCCATAGACATTGTGCAGTCGCACGCTGTAAAGAGATAATCCACATAGGGCTAAGGCAACTAATACCCCGAGCATATCCGGCAGGCTCTTTATCCTTTTACCAAGAAGAGAAATTAGAAATGCCCCGGCAAGCGGAATAGCTACAAAAAGAGGTATTATATTAGAGGCCTGAATCATCCCCTTAGCTCCCTGATTTTGGTAATATCAAAAGTTCCATATTTCTCATATAGCCTCATAGCAATGGCAACAAGAAGTGCGGTAGTAGCCAACCCAATCACAATAGCCGTGAGGACCAAGGCATGCGGCAAGGGGTCTACCATATTTGCAATATCCGCTTCAGATGAAAAGATGGGAGCGCGGCCTTTCATCCGGTAGGCCGTCAAGATAAAAAACAGGTTAACCGCATATTCTGCAATGATTACCCCAATTATTATCTTGATAATATTGCGCTTCCTCAAAATACAATAAATCCCCACGCAGAAAAGCGCCAGACAAAGTAGATATACTGTCATCCTTCGACTCCGTAAGTTAATTTATAGTTCTCGCTCAGGATGACCCTGAGCGAAGTCGAATGGGTCATTACTTTTTCTCCGAATCAAGTTTTAATAAGACCAGGGCCACAAATATCCCAAAAAGCCCGGCAGCGACTTTCAGGCATATCGCTATATTGCAAAGAGGAATAATTCCCGCACTAAATAGTCTAAAAGGCTTTCCTTTAGAGATAAAATTGAGGAAAAAATAGCCCCCGGTAAATCCTAAGAGTGCTATGCTCAAAAATAGTATCGCCCCTAAACTCTCAAAGACCGAGGCGCCTTTCTTAGATAATTTTTTAAAGGCCTCTTCTTTGCCATAGGCAAGCATAAGATGAATAAAAGAAAGGGCAATAATTACTCCGCCGGCAAACCCACCGCCGGGTGAGATGTGCCCATGCAAAACTATGTAGATACCATAAAGGAAAATCAGCCCTACGGTAAGACGGGTAATCGTCTTGACAATCAAAGACATGCCCTGATGTTCTCTACTCATCCTCTTCCTTTACTCTTTCGTCAACTTCTTTTCTACCTATCCGCCGCACAATGGCCAAGACGCCTATTACTGCCGTAAATAATATTGTTGCCTCACCCAACGTATCATAGGCCCTGTAATCAAGGATAACTGAGCTGACAAGATTTGTTGCCCCGGTTTTAGCCAACCCTTCTTTCAGGTATGTAGAGGCGACCTTCAACGTAGGATAGCCAAATTCGGGAAGTTCTTTTAGGCATTTCGTGGCCGCAAGTAAAAATAATACGATAAATCCAACACATATCAAGGTATTTAAGACCCAGCGACCGGAGGCAGAAAAGGAGAAGTCCCTCTTTAAGGTAGCTCTAATTAAAATAATCAGGCACAATATCTCTACAACAAGCTGGGTTATTGCTACATCCGGCGCCTTGAGCACCAAAAATACTATGGAAAGCCCCAGTCCCACAGCACCAACGGCTACCACAGAAGAAAGCAAGTCCTTCAATTCTATGGCGATAATTGCGCCCACAATCATAAAGATTAATAAGATATACAGCTCTACCATTTTTTACCTCAGTAAAATGTAAAAGAGAATTCCCATCCCCAAAAGGCACCAGGCCAGATACGTAGGAAGAACTCCGTTATGAATAAAACGCAGTATTTTATTAAAGCCAAAAGTAATTTTGCTGCCTATCTCATAGATATCAAAGGCCTTATCTTTGGCCAAGTTATAAATCTTTCCCAAAAAGCCGATATCTTGAATGGTATTGTAAAAGGCGGTTCCCGAGACACGCATCTGGGGATGTTCGGCCAATGTCTCCCCGCCAACAAAGATTTCTGTCTCTTTCGTCTCCGCTATTCTGCCCAAAAGATAAATTATAATCCCGATTATAATCCCTGCAAAGAGTAAAGCAGTAGCTAAGCTTGCGTTCCATATGCCGGAGAAAGCTACATCCCGGCCTATACTGGGAAAGATGAACATTTTAAGCGGTATCCTATAAGCAAATACGCCGAAAATAACGCAGAGTGTTGCGAGAATTACTGTAGGAATCCACACCGTCGGACCAGCTTCTGCTCGCTGCTCGCTGCTCTCTGTTCTCTGATTGGAGGGCTGGCCTAAAAATACAGTGTGCACCAATTTCATAAAGCTGGCCAATGTCAAGGCACTGCCAAACAAAGCAGCCACCAGCCACAGTATCCAGAGGTATCCACCGCCCTTGCCCACACTTATTACTCCTTGATAAACCATCCATTTTGAAGCAAATCCGTTAAAGGGGGGAACTCCTGATATAGCAAACGATGCTATTAAAAATGTAACAAAGGTAATGGGCATAACTTTAGCAAACCCACCCAGTTTTTCTAAATCTGTTGTTTTAGCTCTTTTCTCTACCGAGCCGGCCGATAAAAATAGACACGACTTATATATAGCATGGTTGAGCATGTGGAATATCCCACCCGCGATTCCAACAGGATTTCCTGTCCCTATTCCTAACACCATATATCCTACCTGGCTGACCGCATGATAACCTAAAAGTCTCTTTAAATCATGCTGGACAAGCGCCATCATTACCGCGGCTACAATAGTAAGACTTCCTACCGCCATCAAGAAAGTATTCATCGCTGCGTTCATCTGGAACATATTTAACGAGATTCGAGCCAGAAGATATATCCCCAGGAGTTTATCTAACGATGCCGGCAAATATGCAGTTACAGGAGTAGGTGCATCTTCCGCAGTATCAGGAATCCAGGTATGTAAAGGCATAGCCCCGGCCTTGGCAAATGCGCCGGCAGCAAGACAAAGATAGGCGAAAACTGCCGGTTTAGTAGTTAAAGCTATACTCATCTTATCCATCTGGAGCGTCCCGGTAATCCGCCAGACCAGGGCCAGCCCCAAAAGCATCAAGGCATCTGAGCCGCCAATGATAACGAATGCCTTTTTGGCCGTAGAAGTGGTGTTAACTTTTTGCCCGAAGCCGATTAACAAATATAAAAGAAGGCCTAAGAATCCCCAGAATACCATAAATAAAATCAGGTCATTGGCAAAGACGGCTCCCCAAGAGGAAATTAGGGTAAGGATTATATAGGAATAATACCGGATGAGTCCCCTGCTTTTACGCATAAACCCGGAAGAATAAAGAATAATCAGCAGGGAAAATACGCCTACAAATATTCCCACAAAATTGGACAGATTGTCGAATCTAAAAAACTGAAGACTCATTATCTTTCCTTATATATCCTCGCTATAGCCGTGCAGTGGCGAGCAATATTTCCCGTAAAATCAAGCATATCAAAATACATATTTGCCGCGCGAGGTTCGCAAATTCCCTTAGTCAGACGCTTAACATGCTCTTCTCTATATTTTTCAACCATTTTCTTAATTTCATCGCCGTTCTTTAATATCATCTCTAAAAGTTCACTTTTATTTTCATTTAAGAACTCTATAGTCGGGTTTACGGATTTTCTCATCTTTTCAAAAACGTCTTTATACTGTTCTACGCCTATATCGCTAAATAAAAGATTCTCTATAATCTTGATTTCCATGCGTTCTATTAAGTAACGTAACTCATCACCCATGCGTTCTAAGTTTTCTGCAAACTGCTCAAGTAAAACAAATTCTTTCTGCCCTTTCTCATCAAGCCGCCTGGAGCCTTGAATAACAAAGGTAGTTATCTCCTTTTCCAAATCATCCATTATCTGTTCTTTGTTCAAGGCGCTATTCAAATAGTGCGTGTCGTTTTCTATAAACCCCTGATAAACAAGGTTAACCATCTCCGATAAAATACTTGCCATTTTCTTGAGATTTGCGATAATTTTTTCTCTCATTTTAGGCCTCTTCTTATTTCTTCAGTCTTCTTCTGCGAAAGCCTAATCAGGTCTTCTCCGTTATAGAGCTTCTTGCCCTTAGTGCTACGCACAGCCATTCTTTCTGTGCAGCAATAACAAGGGTCAATCGCTGCCAGAATTATCGTCGCATCTGAGATTGTCTCGCCCACAACAGTCGCCTTAAACGTAGGCAGGTTCATAAATGTCGGCGCCCTGACCTTATGGCGCACAGGCCTGTTTGTACCGTCGCTTCTTACATAATGGAAAACCTCCCCTCTGGGAGCTTCAGCACAACCAATGCCTTCCCCCGGAGGGATATCTTTAAGATTTAGGTCTATCTCTCCCTCGGGCAGATTGAGCAAGCATTCTTTCATTATCTTTATCGATTCAAAGACTTCGAGTATCCTTACCACCACCTTATCAAAGACATCGCCGTTTTGAGTAACAATCATTTTCCAACCTATTTTATCATAAACTCCGTAAGGAGAATCTTTTCTTACGTCTCTGGCTACTCCTGAAGCCCGTGAGGTCGGGCCAAGAGCACAATAATTTATGGCATCTTCTCGAGACAAGATGCCTATTCCTTTTGTCCGGGCATGAAGCACCGGGTCATCCGTAACCGCCTTTTTAAGCATCTGGAGTGTTGGCACAATGGAATCTATTTTTTTAATCACTGGAGTAATATCTTCAGGTTTAATATCCCGTCTTATCCCGCCGGGTTTAAACATCGCGTAGTGATTCCTGTTTCCGGATAGAATTTCCATTACATCAAGAATCTCTTCTCTTAATTTCCAGGCCCACATATACACGGTGTTATATCCTAAGAAGTGTCCAGCAAGACCAAACCATAAAAGATGAGAATGTATTCTTTCGCCTTCAGCAATTATCGTCCTGATATATTTTGCCCTCTCAGGCACCTCAACAGAGATAATATCTTCTACTGCCCTGGTGTAGGCAAAGGGATGGCTGGTGGAACATATCCCGCAAATCCTCTCAATAACAAAAGTAGCCTGATCAAACGTCTTTAACTCGGAAATCTTCTCTATTCCCCGGTGATTATATCCTACCCGGACATCAATATCTACAACCCTTTCACCTTCCACGGTCAAGCTAAAGAATTCCGGCTCCTCTTGCAGCGGATGATACGGTCCTATCGGTACTATTGTTTTTGCCATTAAGCTCCTCGATCTCTAATAGCGTTTTTGTCCCACTCTTTATAATCGCATCTTAAAGGATAAACGCCTTCTGGCCAATCATCAGATAAAAGTAGTCTTCTTAAATCAGGGTGGCCCCGAAAACGGATGCCCAACATCTCATGTATCTCTCTTTCTATCCAGTTAGCTGCCTCAAAATGTGGAGCAAGCGAATCTATTTCTAAATTTGACTTTGACTTGCCAAAGTCAAATTTAGACTTTGCCAATTTCACCCGTAAAGAAATTAACAAACTGATATCTTCGATAATAAAATGGTAGAGTATCTCCATATGCACTCGGCCGTCCAATCCCGTTGCAATATTAAATCTCGCACCCAAATCTTTAAAGATGTGAGTTGCCAGCTTAACTAAAGATTCAGGCTTAATCTCGATATACACTCTCTTGGGAGATTTATCGAAAAAATCGATAATATCGTCTTTGAATCTTGTATTTAAATCCTTTAAGATTTCTTCTCTTGTCATTTCTTTCTAAGTTTTTCTATAAGTTTAACCACGCCGGCAATAATCGCCTCTGGCTTAGGAGGGCATCCCGGGATATACACATCCACCGGGATAACTTTATCTAAAGGAACAGGTGCGTTATAGCTGGGCATAAATATACCTCGAGATAATGCACACGAACCTATCGCCACAACAACACAGGGCTTGGAAATCTGTGCATATAATCTCTTCAATCTTATAGCCGACTGTCGGTTGCATATACCGGTAACTAAAAGCACATCGGCATGTTTTATACTTCCAACCAGAAGCATCCCAAATCTTTCGATATCAAATCTCGGTGTGAGACAATCCAATATCTCGATATCGCAGTTATTGCAGCTTCCTGTGGATAAGTGAAATACCCACGGAGATTTTAGCAATGCCTTTAATTTAATACTCATAATTAATTTTAAATTTATATGTTACAATTTTAATTTACAATCCTCGCATCGCTAAGAATGCACTTATAATTGCGAGGATTGTAACCGGTCCCCAGAAAAATCGAACCGCCTGGTCAATGCGCACACGCGGATTGGTGTTTCTGATTACCGTAATCAGGGCGACTAACCCCACAACTTTTAGTACGCCATTTAAAAGATGAAGGCCATCGAATCTTAAACCACCCATAAACAGGATTATCAAAAAGAATGGTAGCGTAAATAAAAGCATATTTTTCATCAGCCGGTAAATAGCCAGCCCCGAACCAGAATATTCTATCAATGGACCGGATGTAATCTCTGTCTCGGCTTCCGGAATATCAAAAGGGACAAGCGCCAATTTTGCCTGCATACACAGAATAGCCACAATCAAAGCGAGAATTCCCGAAAGACTTCCCGCAAAGACTCCATTCTGCGCCTGAAAACCAAGAATTTCACCAAGTCTCAAGGAAAAGTTAGATTTTATTACCGGCACAAGCACCGCAAGCACAAAAGGAAGCTCATAACCCAAGATCAGCTTCATCTCTCGAGATGCGCCTAAACTGGCCAGTGGATTTCGCGAGGCAAACCCACCCATAATTATACTTATAGAAGGAATAGTTAATAAATATAACACTACGATTAAATCCCCTAAAAAGGTTTGATGCGAGTTGATATTATTTATCCATAATAATGTTGATACCAGGATTACGCTTGCCAGGCCAACAACAGGGGCCATCAAAAAAGTTGTCTTGGAAGCGCCCCGGGGAATAAGTGTCTCTTTGCCCAAAAGTTTTACAATATCGATTAGGGGCTGAAGTAGCGGAGGCCCTACGCGATATTGCACCCGTGCTGTAACCTTTCTATCAATCCAGCTGGCCAAAAGCCCAAATACAGCTGTCAATAAAAATCCATAAACTAAAAGGTAAAATATGTAAATCATGCCTTTTCTCTATTCCAATGTGTAGAATGAACTATCAGATTATCGCCTACAAGAAAGGTATTTTCATCCAGCTCAATACCGGCCTCTTTTAAGCTTAATGCCTTGTGCCGACAACTCGTTATGCAGAGCGGTTCATCATAATGACTCCTTCTGTCCAGGCAAAAATCACAATTGTGAATTAAAAGAGGAACAAGTTCGGGATAGATTGTGCCGTAAGGGCAAGCATGCGCACAGGATTTACAACTGATACAGCGCATATTGTGCCTGATCAATAGTTTATCTTTATCTTCCTGTTGCTGGAGCGCCTCCACCGGACAGGCATTAACGCAATGCGCCTCTTCGCACCTGCGGCAAACAAGATAATAGGTGGCCAGTTCGGCTATGGAAACAATACCGATATTTTGTCGATGATAAAGATAACTGCATTGGATGGAACACTCTTGGCACTGAGCAGAAAAGCAGACATCTAAATCAATAAACAGCCTTTTATCTTTCCCTTTCTGTGGCTGGGTATTTACTTTTCCTTGATGGATTTGTTCTGCACTGGTATCCATATTAATCCCAGATATTGGAGAAATTCTTTATCTTATCATAAGTGAAGACGGGGCCGTCTTTGCAGGCATAATATGTCCCAATCCGGCAATGGCCGCACTTACCGATGCCGCAGGACATATTCTTCTCCATAGAAAGATATAAATTATTGTCTTTAAAACCCAAATCGAGCAATTTTTTAGTTACAAATTTCATCATTATCGGCGGACCGCAGACTATGGCTATGCCACTTTGACAATCCATATCTACATCATCCAAAATAGTGGTAACCAGACCTACATTGCCTTTCCAGTCGCTACCGCCCACATCAACTGTAAGTCTTAAATCCAAATCATCCCTTTTGGCCCATTCTTTGGTCTCGCTTCTATAGACTAACTCCTGAGATGTCTTACAACCGCCCCTAAAAAGCAGTTTTTTAATATCTTGTCTCATATCAAAAAGAGAATACATCAGACTACGCAAGGGTGCAAATCCGCATCCTCCTCCTACAACCAGTATCTCTTTGCCTTTAAATTCATCTAAAGGGTAACCTTGGCCAAAAGGTCCGCGCAAGCCCACAATATCACCTTTTTCCAGTTGATGAATCTTCTCCGTAACTTTACCCACCTTCATCACGGTTACTTCCATTATATCTTTTACTGCTGGCCTTGAGGAGGGAGTAAAAGGGGCCTCGCCCAGACCGGGAATAGTTAATTCTATAAATTGTCCGGTGGCAAAATTAATCTTTTCTTTTGGTTTCAGCCTAATTGTCTTTATAGTCGGGGTCTCGGGTGTAATCTCCAGAACCTCTGCCTCTATAGGTCGATAAGGATTATTGGGCATTGCTCACTAACCTCTTCAATACCTTTCGGATATCTATTTTTGCCGGGCAAGATAAGATGCAGCGGCCGCAGCCTGTGCAGGCATAAATATTAGCTACTTTAGGAAAAAAGTCAAATTTCTTCTCAAATCTATTTCTTAATCTCATCCACAGTTTCGCTCGGGGATTGGCGTCTCCGGCAACACGGGCAAAATCCTTAATCATACAGGAATCCCAGATACGCAGGCGCGCCATCCGTCGTTCGTCTTTCTGGTCATAAAGAAGGAAACAGTGGCAGGTGGGACAAATAGTATTACAGGCCCCGCATTCCACGCAGGTCTTTGCCTCATCTTCCCAGAGTCCTGAGGTATATTTTTTCTCTATAACACCTTTAAATAGCTCCTGATGTGGAACATCATTTTCTTTAATATTGTCTTCTACTTTTTTAGTCACCCGGCTTCTTTCTTCATCTCTTTCAGAAATCAATCCATCTTTTGCTCCTTCAAAAAGTGCAGAATGTCTATCAAAAAGCGCCTGACCCTTTTTTGAGCCGAGCTCAACGACAAAGCCTTCTTTAACACAAGAGAGGTTAATATCGAAATCTTCTTTGGGATATGGCTGGATTCCTAAAGCCAAACAGAAACAGCTCTCGAGGGCAGAAGTGCAATCTGCAGATATGATTAGATTTTCTTCGCGGGCCTTAATATAAAAAGGATCCTGGTAATCGTGGTCCTTAAATACAAAATCTTGAATCTTAAAACTTTTGAGGTCACAGGCCTTGACCCCCACGATGGCTAAAGGTTTATCGTTTGTGTGAGGTATTTCGTTTTTAAAATCTTCCGCAACGATTTCTCTGGCCCGTGAAAAAAAGGCCTTTAGCGGCTCAAATGCCCTTACTTCGCCGATTACAATGTCATCCGAAAATTGAGTATATTTTTTATAAAAGCGCTGTTTATCCTTTTTAACAGGGACATAAACCTCATAGTCCGCCTTTAATGCATCGAGCAGTTTAATAAAGTTATTTTTGGAGATATATTTCTTATCTGTAATCATCTGTGCATTTAATCTGTGACTGTCTGTACATTTAATTTCCTATTGACCAAAAAATAAGAGAGCGTCTCCAGCTCTCTTGAGAGGTCTACATCTTTTACCTTGACATTCTCCGGCACATTTAGAGAAACAGGGGCAAAATTTAAGATACATTCTACTCCCGAAGCCACCAACTTATCCGCAACCTCCTGTGCTTCTTTAGCCGGAACAGCAATAATGCCAATGGATACCTTTTCATCTTTAATTGCCCTGGGCAACTCATCTGTAGATTGAATAGTGATATCTTTCAGCTGTTTACCTATTTTTCTTGCATCCGCATCAAACGCTGCCACAATGTTTAATCCTCGTTCCTTAAATCCTGGATAAGTCAAAAGCGCTGAGCCCAGGTGTCCTACGCCCGCAATCGCGACATTCCAGGCCTTATTCTTTCCCAATATCTTTTCTAATACACTTTTAAGCTCACCAGTGTTATAGCCTGCGCCGCTTACGCCAAACTGGCCAAAATAGCCCAGGTCTTTCCTTACCTGGGCATCGCTTAAATTGGTCCTCTCGCCTAATTCCGCAGAAGATATCGTGCGAATATTTATCTTGGCTAATTCTGCAATTTCTCTTAGATAGACAAAGAGGCGCGAGATTGTTCCTTCGGGTACTTTTTTAGTGTTCATTTGTTTGTAACGATGTTCACAGAGTTTGTGCCAATTTTCACAAAGTATAGCAAATAAAAAAGGCCCTGTCAAGTGTTTTTTAGTTAGAGCAAATCGTCCCTCCTCCAACAACAGTGTCTCTTTCGTAAAATACCACTGACTGCCCGGGGGTAACTGCCTGTTGCGGTTGGTCAAATTTTACCTTTATCTTACCGTTAGCCTCTGGAATAACGAAGGCTTGCGCAGGCGGATGAAGATATCTTACCTTCGCTTCTACCTTAATAGGCGTTTCTAATTTATCCATATAGACAAGATTAAGATTATCGGCAATTAATTCGTCGCTAAAGAGATCTTTTTTTTCGCCTACTACAAGGGTATTATTTTTCTGGTCGATAGAAGTTACATATAAAGGTTTCCTTGCCGCTATACCTATGCCTTTGCGTTGACCAATGGTATAAAAGGCTATTCCCCGGTGTTCGCCGATAACTCCTCCCTCCCGGTTTACGATAGGGCCGGGATTTTCTGCCCGCGGAGGTGGGGTAAAACATATATCTTGAGACTCTAAATTTTTTACTACCGGCAAATTCTTCTCTTTAGCCACCTCTCTTACCCGGTCTTTGGCAAAATCTCCTAATGGCAGCAAGGTATGCTTTAACTGTTCTTGAGTAAGCGCATACAAAAAATAGGACTGGTCCTTCTGAGAATCAACTCCTTTCTTAAGAAGATACCTCTTTCTCTGCTTATCGTAATCTATGCGTGCATAGTGACCGGTAGCGATATAATCTGCGCCAAACTTTTTTGCTTCTTTAAGCAGGGCATCAAACTTAATGTATTTATTGCATCGAATACAAGGGTTAGGAGTGCGTCCTCCTTGATACTCCTCAAAGAAATTGGCAATTACTCTTTCTCTAAAGGTATGCTCAAGATTTAACACATAGTGCGGTATCCCCAACTGATTAGCTATCTTCTCTGCGCTTTCCTGCTTAGAATGTTCCCCCAGCTGCATACTGATACCAATGGCATCAAATCCTTTATCTTTAAGCAAAGCGGCACAAACAGAGGAATCTACGCCTCCACTCATTGCTACGACTACTCTCTTTGAAAAAAGCGCCTGACCCCTTTTGCTCATAAGATTAATCCACACTTAGGTAACGTTCACCGGTATCCGGCAGAATTACTACAACTAATTTTCCTTTATTTTCTTTTCTTCTTCCCACTTTTTGTGCTGCCCAAACTGCTGCACCCGAAGAAATTCCGGCCAATATCCCTTCTTCCTTTGCTAATCGCTTGGTAGTATTACTTGCATCTTTACTACTTACCTGAATAACCTCATCGATTAACTCCATTTTTAAAACCTTTGGAACAAACCCTGCCCCGATACCCTGAATCTTGTGTGCACCGGGCTTGCCTCCTGATAAAACCGGAGAATCTTTAGGCTCAACAGCAATAGCACGAAACCCTGGCTTTCTCTTCTTGATTACCTCTGCAATTCCAGTGATTGTTCCGCCTGTACCCACACCACTGAGGAGGATATCTACTTTTCCGTCTGTATCGCGCCAGATCTCCTCGGCTGTAGTCTCTCTATGTATCTTAGGATTAGCTGGATTTTTGAATTGTTGCGGCATAAAGGAATTAGGGGTGCTCTTTAAGAGTTCCCCTGCCTTCCTGATTGCCCCAGCCATTCCTCCTTTACCAGGCGTCAAGATGAGTTCTGCCCCTAATAAAGAAAGAAGTTTCTTGCGTTCGGCTGACATCGTATCAGGCATAGTGAGAATAAGGCGATAACCTTTTATTGCACAAACAAAAGCCAGGGCAACTCCTGTATTTCCGCTTGTAGGCTCAACGATGGTTGTGCCTTTCTTAATTAATCCTTTTTCTTCTGCATCCTCAATCATGGAGACACCAATTCTATCTTTTACGCTGGAGAAAGGATTAAAAAACTCAAGCTTAGCCACCAAATCTACCTCTAATCCAGCACCAATTTTATTAAGCCTCAGTAAAGGAGTATTCCCGATTAACTTAGTGATATCATCTGCTATCTTTGCCATTTGCTTCTCCTTTTAATCTATCTATGTTGGCTTAAGTATCTAAATGCGCTAAGTGCTGCTTTGGACCCTTCTCCTGCCGCGATGATAATCTGTTTTTCTGGCACATCCGTAACATCTCCGGCAGCAAAGATGCCGGGGATGTTAGTTTCGTTGCGGCAGTTAATCTTAATTTCGTCTTGTTTATTTTTATCGATGCCTCGGGTAAATTCAGAATTAGGGATAAGGCCGATTTCTACAAAAACACCCTGGGCAGACAAAGTCTTTTCTGCTTCTTTTGTTTTTATTTTAATTGCGCTGACCATTCTATCTCCAAGGACAGCAGTAATCTGAGTATTATTTAAAATAGATACCTTTTTACTTGCCCTGATTTTTTCCTGTGTTATGGCCTCTCCTTTTAACTCAGGGGCAATGTCGATAAGATAGATGCGTCTGGCTATATTTATCAACTGCAGCGTTGCATCTAAGGCAGAGTTTCCTCCGCCAATAACGGCTACATCCTTTTCGGCAAACAAAGGGCCGTCGCAGGTGGCGCAATAAGTAAGACCTTTATTTTTAAATTCGGCCTCACCCGGTACATCCAGCTTTCTTGAGTGTTTCCCAGAGGCGATTATTGCTGTCTTTGCCTCGTAGCTACCTTTATCGGTTTTAAGCGAAACTATATTACCTTCTTTCCTAATTTCTTTTGCCTCTTCATTTTCTTTTAATTCAATGTCGTATTTTTTCATATGCTCTTCAAACTTTGCTGCCAGCTCAAGACCCGTAACAAACTGATAACCAGTGTAATTTTCGATATCGGCGCTTAATACTGTCTGCCCGCCGATATCCTTGGTAATGAGCAGAAAATTTATTCTTTGCCGGGCCGCGTATACGCTAGCAGTTATACCCGCCGGCCCTGCCCCAGCAATGATTAAATCATACATCTCTATAAGCCGATTAGCCGGCTGATTTTCTCTTTATCAAATCCAACAACAACTTCACCATTAGTCTCCAGTACCGGCACACCCATCTGCCCAGACCTCTCCATCATCTCTTCTGCAGCCTGTTGATTGGTAGAAACATCGATGTCTTCAAACTGAACATTATTTTCCTTTAAAAACTGCTTAGTTCTAATACAATACGGGCAGGTGGGAGTACTATAAACCTTTACCTTCTTATCCATCTTATGCTCCCCTTTATAAATCTATTTCTTTAATCCAGGCTCCGTGTATGTTGCAAAGTTCAATTACACTCAACTTTCCACTTTGGGCCTTAAGATGCAGTGCGGCTGCCGGATTGAGTTTTTCCGGAGTCAAGATAACTCTGGAGATAAACTCTTTGTCTATATAGAAGTCAATATGGATAATATAATGCTCCGGAAGCATCGGATGCTGAATCTCACCCATCTTTACATGCACATCCTGGCAAGTTTCAGATATGAATCCGCATGTCTTGACAACTTTAATCACCGGGATGTGTTTTTTCTCAAGTTCCGTTAGATTGTTTACATCTTGGGGTGTCTTTATAGCATCTTCTTTCTCCTCAAAAGCTGACTTAGGCGCACCGCAGACAGGACATTTCTCCGGCGCACTGCCGTTGATGGAAATATACTTACAAATTTTACAAACATAGCCCTTCATAGTTCCTCCTTTAATGAGCACGCAACTTACGGAACGCTAGTGAACATAAGTTGTGGCCTCATTTTTAGTAGTTTTCGCAAAGAAGCTCATAATAGCTTTGCGGATGGGCGCAGGCAGGACATTCCTCAGGCGCCTCTTTGCCTTCATGGACATATCCGCAATTACGGCATTTCCATTTAACCACGGTGTCCCTTTTAAATACCTTATCCTCTTTTATATTCCTGAGTAATTTTCTGTATCTTTTTTCGTGTTCTTCTTCTACCTCGGCAATCTCTTTAAATTGAGCAGCTATCTCCTCAAAACCTTCCTGGCGGGCTGTCTCTTCTGCCTCTTTGTAAAGTT
>CAZEQA010000024.1:0-13745 GCA_964514265.1 uncultured Planctomycetia bacterium
TTTAGGCCATCAAGTCCATCTTGTAGAGATTCAGTTAGATAGTTATGAACAGTTAAGAAAGTCGGATTTTGATTTGGCTTTTAATCTTTGTGATGATGGTTTTCGAAACAACGCGCTTTTAGAAGCCCACGTCCCGGCGATGTTGGATATCTTGCAGATTCTTTATACCGGTTCTAATTTTTCTACTTTGGCCACTTGTGTAAATAAGGCGCGCACCAAGGAGATTTTAAGTTTTCACGGCATTGCCACGCCGGAATTTCAGGTATTTTATAATAATAATGAGGAATTAAATAAAAACTTAAGTTTCCCTTTAATAGTTAAGCCTGTTCATGAAGATGCCAGTATCGGCGTAAAAAAGGAATCGGTAGTAAATAATCTTGAAGATTTAAAAAATAGGGTTGAGCTTGTGATAAACAACTACGATCAACCGGCTCTGGTAGAGAGATTTATTAAAGGCAGGGAAGTTTATCTGGGAATTTTAGGTAGTAAAGAAAATCTTACGGTTTTGCCGATTTCTGAAGTGGTGTTCGATAGTCAAGTTATCCAGACCGCTAAGATTTGCTCTTATGAAGCAAAATGGATACCAGAGAGCCAACAATACCAAAGTACGCCAGTTGAATGTCCAGCAAAGCTGGATCAGGCTTTAAGGCAGAGGCTAATTGAAATAGCAAAAAAGGCTTATTGTCTGTTGGAGTGCCGAGATTACGGAAGGATAGATTTCCGAATTGACCAAAAAAACTGTCCTTATTTATTAGAAGTAAATCCCAATCCGGATATATCTGAAGATGCGGGACTTGCCAGAATGGCAGGAGCTGCGGGAATGAGTTATGATAAATTTGTTGAAAAAATTTTGACTTTCGCTTTAAAGAAAAGCCATGTTTAAAGTAGCCCTGGTTTATAATTTGAAGAAGCCTAAAAGTAAAAATTTTCCTTGTGATTATTTTTCTGAATTTGATAGCGCCCAGACTATCGAGGGTATTGCCTCAAGCCTGCGCATGGGCGGACATAGAGTCTTTTTAGTAGAAGCAGACGAAGGGCTGCTGGACTGGTTGAGGTCTCATCCGATAGATATAGTTTTTAACATAGCGGAAGGAAAAAATAGTTTAATTCGGGAATCACAAGTTCCGGCTCTTTTAGATTTTTTAAATATACCTTATACGGGTTCAGGTGTACTTACTTTGGCTTTATGTCTGGATAAGGCAAAGGCCAAGCAAATTTTTATCCAGCAGGGAATTCCTACGCCGGAATTTCAGTTGTTTAAAAAAGGGGCCAGGCCCCTTCTTGCAGGAGAATCAAAAAGGGGCCTGGCCCCTTTTTTGTCTTTTCCTCTTATTGTAAAACCTAACTGTGAAGGTTCGGCCAAGGGAATTCATGCTTCTAGTTTAGTTAAAAATCACTCCCAACTCTATGAAGAGGTTGCCCGAATTAAAAGCTTATATCAGCAAGATGTTTTGGTGGAAGAATTCATTGATGGGGTTGAAGTTACAGTAGGGATACTGGGTAACGACGATCTCCGGATTCTACCCCCATTAGAAATAGACTTTGCCAATTGTAAAAGAAAGGGAGAATCCTTTTATTCTTGGGAAGTTAAAGAGTATCAGGGGATAGATCCCTCCTATCCCGACCCAGAATTTTTCTGTCCGGCAAGGCTTTCCAAGACCCAGGAGAATGAAGTTAAAAAAGTGGCTCAGCAAGCGCATCGGGCTTTGGATTGTTTAGATGTTTCTCGTGTTGATATAAGGTTAAATGCCGAATCTTGTCCCTATGTTTTAGAAGTGAACCCTTTACCGGGTCTTGATTCTCAGGAAAGTAACCTCACGCGGATGGCAAAGGCAGGCGGAATAAGTTATCCTGATTTAATAAACGGGATTTTAGAGAGTGGGTTAAAGAGATATGGGTTAATCGATAGCGTTAAAGATGAGAGAGTGAAGGAGGTCAAATAAATTGGCAGGATTGTTTGTTTGTTCTCTGTGGCCAGAGGTAACGGAAGAGTTGTGGGAAGACTGGCGATGGCAGTTGGCAAACAGAATCGTTAACCTTGAACAGTTAAAGGAGATTATCCAGTTAACGGATGAGGAAGAAAAGGGCATTCGAGGCTCACGCGGGCGCTTATCTATGGCAATTACACCTTATTTTGCTTCCCTTCTTGACTCTCAGCGACCAAATTGTCCCCTCAGACGTCAATGCGTACCTACCCTGAGAGAATTTTATATCAGCCCACACGATATGATTGACCCTTGTGGTGAAGACAGAGACAGTCCTGCGCCGGGAATAGTCCACCGCTATCCAGATAGAGTGTTATTTTTAGCTACCGACCAATGTGCCACCTATTGTCGCCACTGCACACGGCGTAGATTAATTGATCCTAAAGAGCATATAATTTCACCTGATAAATTAGAGCTTGCTTACGATTATATTAGAGCCAATCGCAAAATTAGAGATGTCTTAATTTCTGGCGGCGACCCCTTTATGCTTACAGATGAAGTTTTAGAGAAGATAATCTCTAAAATTCGTGAGATTCCCCATGTGGAATTTTTGCGTATCGGCACAAGGCTTCCGGTAACTTTACCCCAGAGGATAACCCAAGACCTGGTGGATATGCTTAAAAAATACAGCCCTATCTGGGTAAGTATTCAGTTTAATCATCCCAAAGAGATAACCAAAAGGACAAAAAATGCCTGCGATATGTTATCAGATAATGGTATTCCTTTAGGCAGCCAGACAGTTCTCCTCAAGGGCATCAATGACCGCCCCTATATAATGAAAAGATTGATGCACGAGTTGCTCAAGATTAGGGTAAGGCCGTATTATATTTATCAATGTGACCTGGCCAGGGGAATTTCCCATTTTCGTACCCCTATTTCAGTAGGGATAAATATTATGGAGAAATTGCGCGGCTTTACTTCCGGCTACGCTGTCCCTACCTATGTGGTGGACGGCCCGGGTGGCGGAGGAAAGATTCCGGTTGCTCCTAATTATGTGATTTCTCAGGCCAAAAATTCATTTGTTTTAAGAAATTACCAGGGAAAGATTTATAGTTATCGCGAAGAACCTGAAAGCTTACCTTTAACCTTTAATGAGCTTTATGCCCTCACTTCAAAAAAGAAATCCAAGAAAGCCAAAATTACCCCTCAGACGCAGAATACATTTGCCGAACAACAACTGGAGTTGTTCGGTCCTTCTGATAATACGGAATAACTTAAATGAGGATTGTTGTAACGGGACTTCCCTTTTCCGGGAAGTCCACAGTTTTTAAGGCCCTGGTGGGCAAAGAAATTCAGCCAAAAAGTGCTGCTTCAGGCAAAGTGCAGTTAAATCCGGGCACCTTAGAGGTAACGGACGAACGGCTTACCCGCTTAGGTAAGATTGTTAATTCCGAAAAAATTACTTATCCGAAAATAACCCTGGTAGATTTAGGATATACAGGCGAGACATCCGGTAAGGGCGTGCAAACATCTCACATTAGAGAGTTTGATGCCTTGGTGGTAGTTGTTGCTCTTTTTTCCAGTCAAGATGCTGTTACCGACTTAGCCAATATAGAGCAAGACTTCATTCTTGCCGATTTACAACTTGCCCAAAATAGAATAGAAAGGATTAATAAGGAAAGAAAGGCCAGGCCCAGGAAGGAAGAAGATTTTGAGTTGGCATTAGTCCAGCGTTGTGTCCAGGCCTTGGAGGCAGAGAAATTTGTTAAGGCGTTAGGTTTAAAGCAAGAAGAGTTGAAGATACTGGCGGGTTTTCAATTCTTGACCTTGAAACCCATTATTGTCGTAGCCAATATCTCAGAACTTCAGCTTAATCAAAAAGTAACTGCAGCGCTAGAAGAGAAGGCCAAATCAAGAGGCTTTCAGTTTCTTTCTGTTTGCGCTAAATTAGAAGCGGAGATTGAGGAACTGCCCGCAGAAGAAAGGCAGACCTTTCTCAAAGAGATGGGCTTTGGTTTATTAAGTGGTGAGAAATTTATTCAGGCATGTTTTTTAGCTCAAGATTTGATTTCCTTCTTTACAGTAGTGGGCAAAGAGGCCCGGGCCTGGTCTATTTCTCGAGGGACAACTGCTCAAGCCGCGGCCGGATGTATCCATTCGGATATGGAGAGGGGATTTATTCGCGCCGAGGTGATTAACTATAAGGATTTCGTCTCCTGCGGCTCTTTTGCCCAGGCCAAGGAGAAGGGCTTGCTGCGTCTGGAAAGCAAAGAATATCCTGTCCAGGACGGCGACATCATCAACTTTAAATTTAGCGTATAGATATGGTTGCAACAAGAGTAATAGGGTGCTCGGTGTTTTTGTTCGCTCGCTGAATTTTTTTGCCGACTTTTGGCACTTAGCAGCTCGCTCATTTTGCGGACTATCGCAGTAGATTCGCCATTCACTCGCTGTAAGTGCCCAAAAGTCATTTGCCAAAAAAATTCTAATGCTCGCTCACTAAAAACACCTCACAGCCCTATTTTTTTGTTGCGTTTGATAAGGAGAAATGGTAAAATTAATGAAATCCAGACTTATGTCCTTCGAGTACAGGCAGGGCATAAGTCTGTGATTGAATTAATCCTTGACATCGAAGATGTCAAGGATTTAACTCGTCCTCCACTTTATTCAGAACTTGATGGACGATCCTGAACAAAGTGAAGGATCTTACACAAACTAAAGTAGAAAAGCAAGAGTAGATTGTACTTGACATTTTTGATCTCAAGTACAAGTGCTCGTTAAATTATGAACACATTAGTTATAGCATTGGGTGCGCTTGTCCTATTTTGGCTGGGATATAGTTTTTACAGCCGGGCATTTGCGAAGGTCTGGAATGTTGACCCTTCGCGAGAAACTCCGGCCACAACCCATTACGACGGAGTAGATTATGTGCCGGCTAAACACTGGACTATACTTTTCGGACATCACTTTGCCAGCATTGCCGGAGCAGCCCCTGTCATCGGCCCGATTATTGCCTTAAGCGTCTGGGGATGGATGCCTTCGCTGCTTTGGATAGTGTTGGGGACAATTCTTTTAGGCGGTATTCATGATTTTAGCGCCTTGATGGTCTCTCTGCGTTCTGAGGGCAAATCCATTGCTGATGTGGCTAAAACGGTTATTTCGCGCCGGGCAAAGATAGTATTTTCTATATTTATCTGGCTTACGCTAATTTTAGTCATTGCTGTCTTTGTCCACTTTTGTGCCAACACTTTCATTGTGGAGAATAAAATCGTTGTCCCTACCCTTGGATTAATTCCGCTGGCTATGTTGGTTGGCTTTATGCTTTACGACCTAAAATTTAATCAGATAAGCACAACAATCCTGGGTCTGGCGATATTAGCGGGTTTGATTATTCTAGGCAATTACTTGCCGTTAGAACTGGTTAAATTTACTGTTAGAATTAAAGGTTTTACCTTAGCGCTGGGGCCATTACAGATCTGGAGCATTGGACTGTTAATCTATGCCTTCTTTGCTTCTATAACACCGGTGCAAATTTTGCTCCAACCGCGAGATTATCTTTGTACCTTTCTACTGTTTGGCGGAATAATCTTGGGGTTCGGCGGAATAATTTTATCTCGTCCGGTAATGCGGCTGCCGGCATTTGTGGGTTGGAAAGGCACCTCCGGCTATCTCTGGCCGATGCTATTTGTTACTATCGCCTGCGGGGCGATTTCCGGATTTCACTCTTTAGTTGCCTCGGGCACAACTTCTAAACAGCTTCTCAACGAGAAAGACGCGCGTAAAATCGGCTATGGGGCGATGGTTATGGAAGGCCTGGTTGCCCTTTTGGCGCTTTTGATTGTCGGCGGAGCAATGGCTAATCTCAGTACTCTTCGGGAGATTTTAGAAAGAGGGGGTGGACCGGTCGCTGCCTTTGGTCAGGGCTTTGCCCAGGTAACTAAGCCTTTCTTGGGAGGTTTCGGGGTATTGGTAGCGATAACTATTTTGAATGCGTTTATCCTCACTACTCTCGATACTGCTACACGCATCGGCCGTTATCTAACCCAGGAGTTATTAGGAATAAAGAATAGGTATATCTCTACTTTTATAGTAGTTATTTTTGCTGGTGCCCTGGCCTTAAGCGGGAAGTGGAGCGCAATCTGGCCAATGTTTGGCACAGCCAATCAATTAGTGGCTGCTTTAGCCTTGATTGTAGTTACCTCCTGGTTACTTTCCAAAGGCAAAACTATAAAATTTACCCTTTTGCCTTCTTTGATTATGCTGGCTACCACAGTTGGGGCGCTGGTTTATCAAATAATTCGTTTTGTTAAGGGAGAAGACTGGCTTTTACTTTTTATTGCCTTGACCTTATTGAGCCTGGCTTTATATATGCTCTTAGAAATAGATTTAATTCTATTTCGGGCGATAAAACATAAAAGAGAGCAGAGGATTAAAGAGGGATATGTCTAATATTATTGTGCAAAAATATGGAGGGACATCAGTTGCTGACCCCAAGAGGATTTCTAGAGTGGCCAAACGTATAGTCAGTTATCGGCGCAGGGATTACGATTTAGTGATTGTAGTTTCCGCTTTAGGCGATACCACCGATGAGTTGGTTAAGTTGGCTTACCAGATTAACCATTCTCCTTCAGAGAGAGAGATAGATATGCTTATCTCTACAGGAGAACAGATTTCTGTAGCCCTTTTAGCCATGGCCATTCATAAACTGGGGTATCAAGCCATATCCTTTACCGGCTCTCAAGTGGGTATTATTACGGACAGTGCACATACTAAGGCCAGGATTATTAGAATAAATACAGTCAGAATCAGAAGGGAATTAGCGCAAAAAAAGATTGTGATTGTTGCCGGTTTTCAAGGCGTAGATTTATCTAAAGAGATAACTACCTTAGGCCGTGGCGGCAGCGACCTGACTGCTGTAGCTTTAGCCAAGGCCTTAAAGGCAAAATCTTGCGAGATTTATACGGATGTAGAAGGGATCTATACTGCTGACCCACACATTGTTCCTCGGGCCAGGAAGCTTGAAAACATCAGTTATGATGAAATGCTGGAGATGGCCTCTCTGGGCGCACAGGTGCTTCAGACAAGATGTGTGGAGTTGGCCAAAAGATTCAACATACCCATAATTGTCAAATCGAGTTTTAGCCCCTTAGGCAGAAAACATCTAAGGGGGCAGGTGGATAAAGGAGGCACGATGATTTCCCCGGAACTAAAGAGCATGGAAAAGGTTGTGGTCAGTGCAGTAACAGTAAATAAGAATGAAACCAAGATTACAATCCACGATCTCCCCGATAAGCCCGGAGTGGCAGCAAAGATTTTTAAGACAATTGCTCAGAGAGGGATAAATGTGGATATGATTGTCCAGAACATTAGTCGCACAGGATACACCGATCTCTCTTTTACGGTAGTAAAAGAGAATTTGACTAATACACTCAAAACCGCTAAAAAGGCAAGTGCGCAAATTGGCGGAGGAAAGGTAGTTGCCGACCGAGATATCGCTCGGGTTTCTATTGTGGGAGTGGGGATGAAATCCCATTCGGGCATTGCTGCAGGTATGTTTGATGCCTTGGCGGAAAATAAGATCAACATTGAGATGATTTCTACTTCCGAGATAAGCATTTCCTGCGTAATCAGGAAGAAATTTGCGCAAAAAGCAGTACGCGCGATTCATAAAAAGTTTAAATTAGAAAAGGCATAATGCGGAGGCCGGATATGCGCAAGGTTAAGTTGTATGATACTACCTTAAGAGATGGCGCTCAGACAGAGGGAATTTCCTATTCGGTGGTAGACAAATTGAAGATTGCCCAGAAATTGGATGCCCTGGGCATTCATTATATTGAAGGCGGCTGGCCGGGTTCTAATCCCAAGGATATGGAATTCTTTAGACTCCTGAAGCGCAAGCGCATAAAATTTGCCAAGATTTGTGCCTTTGGCTCTACAACTCGGCCCCATCTTAAGCCCGAGAAAGACGCCAATATTAAGGCCTTGCTGAAGGCTGAGACGGAGGTAGTGACTTTATTTGGGAAAAGCTGGGACCTGCATGTTAAATCCGTGCTTAAGACAACCTTGGATGAAAACCTGAAGATGATTTCATCTTCCATTAAGTACCTCAAAGGCAGAGGGCGCAAAGTCATTTACGATGCTGAACACTTCTTTGACGGGGCAGGTGGCAATTTCAATTACGCCCTGAAGACACTTCTCGCTGCTTGTGAGGGAGGAGCTGATGTAATAGTACTCTGTGATACAAACGGAGGGATGATTACCTCTTCTTTGGTCAGGATAATCAGAGAGGTTCAACCAGCTTTAAGCGTCCCTTTAGGAATTCATACGCATAATGATTCGGGATTGGCTTCTGCCAACACTATCGCGGCTGTAGAGGAAGGATGCAGGCATATTCAAGGGACAATAAATGGATATGGCGAGCGTTGTGGAAATGCGGACCTATTAGTTTGCATTGCCAATCTTAAATTGAAGTTAGGCATCGATTGCATCTCCAAAGCCAATTTGAAAAAATTGACTGAGGTTTCCTGGTATGTGAGCGAGGTAAGCAATATGCGTCATCAGAATAACCAACCTTTTGTTGGAGAAAGCGCCTTTGCCCACAAAGGAGGCGTGCACATTAATGCGATGGTAAAGCACCCTCTCACCTATGAGCATACCAGACCGGGTCTGGTGGGAAACCGACGCCGTTTTTTAGTCTCTGAACTTTCCGGAAGGACATCCATTCTCTTAAAGGCAAAACAGTTGGAGCTGGGTTTAAAGAAAGAGGCCCCGCATACTAAAAAGATTCTTAAGATTCTGCAAGATTTGGAACACCAGGGATATCAATTTGAGGCCGCTGAAGGCTCTTTTGAACTCTTGATGAAAAAGGCAATGAAAAAATATAAAAAGTTCTTTGACCTGGAGGGCTTTCGGGTAATTGTTGAAAAGACCAAAGAAGGTAAAATTATTTCTGAAGCGGCAATTAAGTTGAAAGTAAATAAGATTGAAGAACATACTGCATCCGAAGGAGACGGGCCGGTAAATGCACTGGATAATGCCCTGCGCAAGGCCTTGTTAGAGTTTTATCCTACTTTAGCTAGAATGCGCCTGGTAGATTTTAAGGTGCGTGTGCTGGAAGGAAAAGCCGGTACTGCAGCAAAGGTGCGCGTTTTAATTCAATCACAGGATGAAAAAGACTCCTGGGGTACTGTAGGCGTTTCGGAAAATATTATTGAGGCATCCTGGCAGGCATTAGTAGATAGTATCGAGTATAAATTATTGAAAGATGCTCAACATCCCTCCAAGGTATAATCCCAAAGAGGCTGAAGACAAATGGTATCAATTTTGGGAAGAGAATAACTTCTTTCATGCCGAGGTTAATCCCCAAAAGAAGCCTTATTGTATAGTTATCCCCCCGCCGAATATTACCGGCATTCTTCATATGGGCCATGCCCTGAATAATACCATCCAGGATATCTTCATTCGTTTTCGGCGGATGCAAGGATATTGCACCCTTTGGATGCCCGGCACAGACCACGCGGGAATTGCTACCCAGAATGTAGTAGAAAAGGAGCTCGCCCAGGAAGGATTAAGGCGCGAAGATTTAGGCAGAGAAAAATTCTTAGAGCGGGTCTGGCTTTGGAAAGAAAAATACGGTTCTACAATTATTAATCAGCTGAAAAAATTGGGATGCTCTTGCGACTGGCAGAGAACGCGCTTTACTATGGATGAGCAATATTGCGATGCGGTCAGCGAGGTTTTTATTCAACTTGGCCAGAAGGATTTAATCTACAAAGCAAATTATATTATCAATTGGTGTCCCCGTTGCCAGACCGCCCTTTCTGACGAAGAATCCCAGCACAAAGAAGTGAAGGGCTTTCTTTACTATATTCGTTATCCCTTGAAGGCTGAAGAAAACAAATATATTACCGTGGCCACCACTCGCCCGGAGACTATGCTTGGCGATACAGCCGTGGCGGTTAATCCTAAAGATAAAAAGTATAAAAAGTTGGTGGGCAGGACCGTAATTCTTCCTTTAGTTGAGGAAGAGATCCCCATTATTGCCGATTCGGCTATTGACCCTAAATTTGGCACAGGGATTGTCAAGGTTACTCCTGCCCATGACCCCAATGACTTTGAGATTGCCCGCAGACACAAACTGGCGGCCAAAGTAGTAATGAATACAGATGCTTCTATGAACAAGAATGTGCCGTTAGATTATCAGCAGATGGATAGATTTGAGGCCCGTGAGGCAATTCTGGAGGACTTAGAAGAAAGAGGGTTACTGGAAAAGGTAGAAGACTATGTCCATTCCGTAGGTCATTGCTACCGTTGCCATACTATGGTGGAGCCTTATCTTTCCGAACAATGGTTTGTGGATATGCGAAGGTTAAGTGGGTCGGCAGAAGAGTTAGTGAAGAAAGGTAAAATAAAATTTCATCCCGGGCGCTGGAAGAAGGTCTATTTAAACTGGATGAAGAATTTGCGTGGCTGGTGTATTAGCCGGCAGATCTGGTGGGGTCATCGTATTCCTGCTTGGTACTGTGTTGATTGCAAAAATGCCTACGACCTTGTGCATAAAGGTAAGGTCTTGCCTGCGGAAAGATTAGACCTTGCCGAGGCAGGAATTATGATTGCTCTGGAAAATCCGAAATTCTGTCCCAAGTGCGGTGGGATAAATATCCAACAGGACGAAGACGTTTTAGATACCTGGTTTTCCTCTTGGCTTTGGCCTTTTGCTACTTTTGGTTGGCCGGTATTGGATAAGCAGCAAGAAGAGGAACTGGCCTATTTTTATCCTACGCAGGTGTTGGTTACTGCGCAAGAAATAATCTTTTTCTGGGTGGCGAGAATGATTATGGCCGGAATGTATTTTATGCAAGAGGCGCCTTTTAGTGATGTTTATATTCATGGCACAGTTCGTGATATTACCGGGGCCAAGATGTCTAAATCTTTAGGTAATATCATCGACCCCCTGGAGATAATTAACCAATATGGTTGCGATGCCTTACGCTTTAGTATCGTTTCACTTGTAGCTGGTGGCCAAGATGTATTTTTAGCGCAAGAGAAATTTGAATCCGGACGTAATTTTGCCAACAAGATCTGGAATGCTGCACGATTTATTTTGATGAATCTGGATAGAGAAAAGGTTAATGTAGATTTATGTATTTTTGCTAAAGGTATTAAGGACTTAAAAGATAAATGGATTTTGAGCCGCTTTTATCAGACTTTAGATAACGTAACTAAATCTTTGGAAAATTTCCGCTTTAACGATGCGGCTCGTGGTATTTATGAATTCTTCTGGCATGAGTTTTGTGATTGGTATATTGAGCTTGCTAAGAAGACAATCTCTACGAAGGAAACACAAGTAGTACTGTATAAGGTGTTAGAGAAGAGCTTGAGGATACTTCATCCCTTGATGCCTTTTATTACAGAAGAAATCTGGCAGAATCTACCGCATGAGGGAAAATCCATTATGACATCAGATTGGCCGCATCTGCAAAAAGAGTTTATTGATAAAAAGCTAGATAGCCAGATGCAGAAGATAATCTCCTGTATTACGGCAATAAGAAATATCCGTTCGGTCTGGCAGATTGAGCCGAGCAAAAAAATCAAAGTATACTTTTGTGTAGGCAAAAAGACCCTGGAAAATTTGCTTAAGGCCCACGCCTCGTATATAAAAGATTTATCCAGAATAGAGTTGCTGGAGATTGGACAAAAGATAAAAAGACCGGGGTCTTCAGCGGTAACAGTCTTACCTGATATAGAAATATTTGTCCCCTTAGAAGGAATTATCGACGTGCAAAAAGAGGCGAAAAGACTAGACCAGAGACGGCGAGAGTTAGAGAAAATTTTGCGCAACACCGAAAAGAAACTTAAGAATAAACAATTTTTAAGCAAGGCCCCGAAAGAGGTTGTCGCCAGAGAAAGAGAAAATAAGCAGCAACTTAAAGAATCGCTGGAGAAATTAAAAGCCAACCTCAAAGGCTTTGTATAGAAAAATGAGAATATCGGAACAGAAAATTCTATCCATAATCAGACCTGCTTTAAAAGAGGATATAGGAAGCGGCGATATTACCTCAGAGCTAATTTTGCCTCGCAAGAAAAAGATAAAGGCGCGGATACTAGCCAAGGAAAACGGTGTAGTTTGTGGGCTGGATGTGGCCAGAGTTGTGTTTAGGGCTGTAGATAAAAGAATTCGTTTTCATACCAAAACCTGCGACGGAAAAAAGGTTAAGAAGGGTGAGATTCTTGCCCGCTTAGAAGGCGAAGCCAGAGGTATTTTAAAAGCAGAGAGAGTGGCCTTAAATTTTTTAGCTCGACTTTCAGGAATCGCTACTAAAACTTTTAGCTACATCCAGCGGGTAGAGCCGTTTCCGGTTAAGATTATGGACACGCGTAAGACCACACCCGGCCTTCGGATTTTAGAAAAATACGCTGTGCGTTGTGCAGGCGGTTTTAACCATCGCATGGGTTTGGGGGATCAGATTCTGGTCAAGGATAACCATATAAAAGTTCACAATGTTCAGCAGTTCCCAGTTTACAGTTTGAAACAACTAATAAAAGAAATTAAAATAAAAAGACCGAAAGGTATAAAAATCGAGGTTGAAGTAAAGAATCTTAAGGAGTTTAAGCAGGCCTTACAGGCTCGTCCGGATATTATTATGTTAGATAATATGTCCATAAAGGAGATTAAAAAGGCAGTTCAGTTAAGAAATCAGAGGTCGGAGTACAGAAGTCAGAAGATTGAAGTATCTGGTGGAATAAATCTGGATAATGTGCGCAAGGTAGCTGCCTGTGGCGTAGAGATGATTTCGGTGGGAGAATTGACACATTCGGCAAAAGCATTAGATGTAGCGTTAAATTGTGAATAAATTCAGGTTAGTCAGCGATTTTAAGCCTTGTGGCGACCAACCCCAAGCTATTGAAAGATTATCCCAAGGCCTTGAGAAAAATAAGCGATATCAAACCCTGTTAGGAGTTACTGGCTCGGGCAAGACTTTTACCCTGGCCAACATTATTGCCCAGATCAACTTACCTGCCTTAGTAGTTTCTCACAATAAACTCCTCGCTGCCCAACTTTATAGCGAATTTAAAGAATTCTTTCCCCATAACGCCGTAGAATACTTCGTCAGTTATTACGATTATTATCAACCCGAGGCCTATATTCCTCAGACAGATATTTATATTGAAAAGGATGCTTCGATCAATGACGAATTGGACCGCTTAAGGCTTTCCGCAACGAGTTCTTTAATGAGCAGAAACGATTGTATAATTGTGGCCAGTGTATCCTCTATCTATAATCTTGGTTCGCCTCAAGATTATGAGGAAAAGTTGTTGCGCCTGGAAAAAGGTGAGAAGATTTCTCGCAATATGCTCTTGCGTAATCTTATAGACATTCAATATGAAAGAAACGACACCAATTTCTATAGAGGGAAATTTAGAGTACGCGGGGATGTAGTAGATATATTTCCCGCCTATCGTCAAACAGCTTATCGGATAGAACAGTTTGGAGATGTCATTGAAAAGATTTACGAAATCGTTCCCTTGACTGGCGAGGTCTTGGAGGCGCAAGAAAAGATTGCGCTTTATCCGGCAAAACATTTTGTGACTACAGAGAGTCGTATTGAGCAAGCCTTAGGGTCAATCGAAGAAGAGCTAAAGGAAAGATTAGCACACCTGCGTCAACAAAATAGATTGTTAGAGGCGCAGAGGCTTGAGTCTCGCACCCGTTATGATATGGAAATGCTCAAAGAACTAGGCTATTGCCATGGAATAGAAAACTACTCTCGCCATTTAAGCGGTCGCACCGCCGGCTCAAGGCCTTATTGTTTAATCGAT
>CAZEQA010000025.1:0-13644 GCA_964514265.1 uncultured Planctomycetia bacterium
GAAAATTTCTTAGGCAATGTTCCCAACCCAAGAAGAGTTACTGTAAATAGATGTCCGAACTTCGGCACTAGGGTAAGTGCTAAAAACACAGGGAGTAATAATACTAAAATAACCTTTATATGCAATGGTAATTTCTTCTCAAATATGGTTCCCTTGTAACTAAACCAAAGAGTTATAAATGCTCGAGCTATAAGAGAAGCAATCTCAAGGCAGAATACCAAGGCAGTCAAATATGTATCTCCAAATATAAAGGTAAAAAGTAAAATCAAAGGATATAACATTCCATATTTTATGAGCGGCTTCCAGAAATAGATTATAAGCATAACCTTTATAAATTGCTGCCAACCTCTACTTATGCTTATTCCTTCCAAATCTTTGAATTGTTCTTGTGCAATCTTACGCTCCTTGAGCATTTTTCGTGCATCTCTTAACAACAAGGCTTCTTGATATTCTTGAAAACGATATTTAAACCACTCCCAATGTTTCTTGCGGTATTCTCTATCATATATAAGCCTGTTAAGATGCATTCTATAATCTTTATTACCTACAAATTTATTAAGGAATGGCGCCCAACTCACCAACCAATACCCGAGATAGAAAAGATTAGAACCTTTAAAGATTTCTATCTTATCAAAAGACACAAATTCTTTTCTATGCCACCTCTCGATAGTGGCTTCTTTTACACGCCAGTTTAACCTTCTTCTTCTTGAACTAATTATCCTTCCCGGAATGTTGATTCTGCCTGATTCATAAATACTCTGGACCTCATCAATTAAACTGGCCTGTCTTCTAAAATAATCCGCCTCAGAGGAACTCAAACTAGCATTGGCAGCTTTTTCTTCAATAAATTCCTTAAATCTTTCTATATCAATATGGTCAAATGGGGGAAAATATTCTTTCCTAATTGACCTATCTATCGAGAATATATGGGAACTAAACAGGGGAAGTATTAATAAGAATGCCGGTTCTATATCAAGCAGGCATACTTTACCTTCTTCTGTTAGGGCTACATTTTTCAGCGTAAAATACAATACATCCGGACTCCTGTAGAACTGGCCTTGTGCGTCATAAAAGCCGGATTCTTGAGCCACCATCATTAATTTCTCCATAGCCTCAAAACACTTTTCTATCTCGTATGGCTTTTTATCGTAACTTGGCTCTTTGATGTTGACCCATTCAATCACCATCCCGTAAGAACCGTCGCAGAAAATACCTTGGCATTCAGCAACATTAATATTAGCAAATTTCCGAGCTAACTCTCTAAAAGTATTTCTCGCCAAGGCAATGTGTCTTACGGCAAACTTATCAAAGGGATAAGGAAATGCGGCCTGTGCACCAATAAAATGAACAATGCCTCTTACAATGCGTTTTGATAAACTGGAAATATTAAATAACTTGATTGCTACGGTCTTGTCCGTATCCTGAGCCTCCTTATTTAATTCAACCGCTTGCCAGACTGTTCCTCCGAACCCTGAACCCGCCTTGTTTATCAATCTATACCGCTTTGTCGTCGTATAGTTATCATTGGGGTTGAGTGATTCCAAATCAATAGTTATGACTTTTTCGGGAAGATAGAGATTTTCTCTTCTTTCTGCTATTTTTCCAAGATAATAAAGAATAATTATAGCAATAATAACGATAATAGCTAATTTGACCGGTAGATATGTAGTAACAACCGCATCAACCGCATTGTAGAATTGCCACAAAAGTTCCAATAGTTGTTTGTGGGAAGAGCCACTTATCGCTACCAACACCCCAAATACCCCTACACCTAAAGCTAATGCAGCGAGGGTTAAGGTTGTGGCCAGGCCTTTGCTATGTGGGCCATCCATAAATACTGTTGTTGTATCGAGCGTCTCTGACGATAGAGGCTGAGGCGTTCCTATGCCTATAGGTATAACGGCTGCGGCAGGTGAGCAATCGGCTAAAGCCGAAAAGGAGAGGCCCACCACGGGCCTAGATAAAGCGCTCTCCTTGCCCACCTGCCGCAACCGATTTAAGAATTCAAACACTCTATGTCTTAAGAAAAGATGAGCAATGACTGCTGCTGCCACCCACGGCAATCCAACTGCTCCAATGGAAACTAAGTAGTGGATGGGGGATTGCAGAGATGCGCTGATTTCTGGGTGAAAGCTTGCTGTCACTGCCAGCGCTATTAACCCTAGGCCAATAACAACAAAAGTCATCTCAACTATCGTAAAACCCCTCTTGCGCTTGCCTGATTTCTTTCTCTTCTGCTTGCCTGATTTCTTTTTTCTCTTAGAAGGGGCAAATATACCTTCTAAGAACGACAGTCTATTATCTTGTGGTTTGCGAAATTTGCAGCCTGGGCCAATTATTATGGACTGAATTAACTCTATCGTGTCTGCAGATAGATAGAGAGGCTCCAGTAAAGTTAACATTAATAACTCGGCTAATAGCATCCCTCCCGGCCAAAGTTCCATAACATATTCATGATCTATTTGAGTCTCTGTTCTCCTGCTCAGCGTTGGACTTATTTTCGGGTCGACAACATTCTGATAGATATAAAACTCATTACCGGTAAAGCAGACTAAAGCTTCTTCTCTTTGTAAGCTGGCTATTGGTTCATTGGTCTTAAAAAATCTTTGCTCATTAAGAAATCTACCTAATCCTGCTTGAACAGCCGCTAAAAAATTTAAGATTTTTAAAGGTTCGCCTACGTTTTCCTGAATCTCCATACTCAACAGCTCTCTCTGTTTTGTTAATAATTGCTCAGAATGCCTGAGGAGCGCTCTCACCGCAAATTCTACTGTAGTAAACGATGCTTCTTGGGGCTGTATTCTGGAAGCTGACTGCAACAACTCCTTTTTACTTAGTGGCTGCAGCTCTTTAGTAATAAGAAGTCTCTTACCTTCTGTCAAATGTCTTATGTTTATTGTCCTGAGCCTTTTCTTCAGAACTGCTAAATAGATTAGGCCTAAACTCAATTTGAGCTCCTCTAATGTGGGAACCCTCTTTAGAGCTGTTTCAAGATTACAGAAGGTCTCAGTAATTAACATATCGTCATCTTTATCAGGCATCTGTGACTTTTTTGCTTTCTCTCTTAACGCTGCTATCACTTTATACCACAGTGACGGAGGCTTAATAGACTCTGCACCTTTAAAGTCAAGATAACTGTTATCTCTCAAAGGCTGAGAAATTATCTCGTTTTTAATCTCCTCCTGAGCGTCCCTAAGTGTCTGAGGAGTTAAATTATACTGTTCCATTACGGCTTTTTGTGCACTATCTATTAAACTTACTAAAAGGGAACTATTGTCCTCAATAAGTCTTAGTTTTTCGCTTTCATTAAGCTTTAGCAGATGCTTCTTGGGTTTCTTTTGTTCAACAACCCTATTGAACCAAGGAAGAAGCGTATCGGCAATAAGCAGGCAGGTTATTGCTCTTTTTTGGCAATTGCGGTCTATTCTTATTCCTGTTACATATGAATGTATAAAAACCTCCAATTCGTAGAAATGTTGATAAGCATTCTTTACGCTTTCATTAAGCCAGCGGATTCTTTCATCACGAAGCCACTTATTCCAGATAGGCGGCGGCTGTATGGTAAATCGTCCTTTAAAAGCAAGATAGCTTTTATCTTCTAAATCGGATGAGATTATTTCTCTCTTCAACTTTTGCTGATGGGCTTTTAGTTTTTCATTATCTAAGTTAAGTGGTCGTAATACTGCCTGAGTGGCTTGCTTTACCCTCTTTTCTTCAGCCTGTATATTTTGCTGGATTTTTGCAAAAAGGCTTCTCGCATGATTTGCTGCGGGCAGAGCTTCTAAACACCGGTTACCGGATAGTCTGTCTATATGCTCCTGCTTTCCATCAAGAAGTTCTTTCAAGACAGACAAGGAGGTATCAGCGATTAACAGGCAGGTTATTGCCCGCGGCTGGCAGACCATATCTATCGAGTCTTCCGCTGCATATAATTGTATAAACTTATGCAATCCGCGTAAATGGGTAGAGATATCTTGCATCTCCTTATCAAGCTCATCTACGCGGCTAACCTCAACCCATTCTCTCCAGAGACTTGGCGGCCGTATGGGACTGTAGCCTTTGAATCTAAGGTAACTTTCGTCACCTGCAGGAAGAGAAAGTATTTGTTTTTCTATATCTTGTTTTTCACCCTGAAGGTTATCGTCGTTATCGGTAAAGAGTTCTATCAATACCCTGCCTGCTGCTTGCACCTGTCCTTCTTTGGCCTGAATATCTCCTTGCACTTGCGCAAAAAGGTTTAACGTCCCTTTTGCCACTGAACTATCAGCTGAGCCGGCTTCTTTAGAAAGCCTATCAATCGCCTCTCCTTGAGCCGTTGTATTTGCCTTTAAGATAGATAAAACAGTATCGGCAATGAGAAAACAGGTTATTGCCCTTTCCTCACATTTATGGCCTATTGTCCTTTCTGTTAAATATTTCGAGATGAAGGCCTCTACTCCGCTTAAGTCTTTACTGATCTTCTGTAATTGTTTCTTAATATTAGACCATTTATCATCATCAGTTCCTTTGGTCTTCCTAGGTCTTCCTCGCCTCTTGCGTTCTTGGGGTTTTTCGACCTGCTTCCATTCTCCAATGACAAAAGCAGGATGAGTTATAAGATTTTTAAATCCTAAAACATCCTGCCAGATTATGTCTTCAGTAACTTCTTTAAAACCTGCTTTATTTTTCAGTCTCTGGGTAAGCACAGAAACGGTTATACACTCGTTATTAGTCTCTGCTGCGTTTAGAATTGCCACCTCTTCTCTTAGCCTATGCCAGAGGATAAACTCTTCTGGTTTTCTATCAAGATTATCAAGATGTTGATAACTTCTGCTAATTTTGTCATCCACTGTTAGCGGTTTTAAGCCTAAGAGCCGAGCCATATCTTTAAGCCGCTCTTCCTCAGTTTCTCCACGTGCCAACTCCCGGGCCTGCTCATATGCAGTCTGCTCAACGCTATTAAAATTAAGCCATCTTTTCTGGGCATCTATGAGTTCAATAAGATAGCCTTCTCTACCTAACAATCCTTCAACGAGAGGTTTCTCCATCCAATAGCCAATACTTAATGAAGAGACGCCTGAAATCTGTTTGACAACTTTAGCTGCTTTCTTTAAGCCGGTATGTGACAAGATAATAAATACAGCAACGCTTCTCCTCACAGGCACACGCTCGGCATCGATTCTTCTCTCTTTTGCTTTAAGAGGGATAAACTCTAAGGTGGGCAGGATATTATCGTTGTATGTTATGGAAAGACTGGGAATCATATCTGCCTTTTCTTTTGTCAGGTGCAATCCTATAGATTTCTGCTCATCGCTATCGGACTCCCCCTCTGTGTCTGTCTTACCATCGTATCCCTGCTTTAAAAATCTGGCTATATCAAAAAAGGCTTCTGGCGAATAGTGTAGTTTCCTACCATACCTATCTACGGCAACGAGAATAGGCCTAAATGTTTCATATAAAGACCATCCCTTCAAATAAGTTACTTCAGACCAGATTGCTACTAATATAGCTACAACAGCTAAACTCTCGAGCCAATTGCCTCCGGTTGCTATCAATACCCCTACACCTAAAGCTAATGCGAAGAGGGCTGGGTCTATAACTAATCCTCTCTTCTTTGAGCCTACTTTCACTTTTGTTTGACTAGAACCAGAAGGTGGCGTAGCGGAAAGCTCAAGTGCGCATAGAGACTTCTTGTTCACCTTAAGATATACGGTCTTTTTTGTTGAAGGTATCTTGTATTTGTAATATCGATACTTTCCATCTTCATAGCATTTCCTGCCTTTAACTGCGGCCAACCAGATAAGCTGTTCCCTTTCTATGGGCCTAAGTTTTGATAGCAATTGGCTATTAAACATTGCCGTAAAACCCCATTGAGAGTCTCCTATCCGCACATTTATCGGCTCACTGCTTGTCTTATTCCATATAGGCACGCCCCAGGGAGATAAAGTTTCTAATTGTGATGGCAAAATATTTCCTCCGCTGGTATAGACAATACCGGCTCCAAAGCTGGGATAGGCGAAGTAACCTATTTCAGTACCTTTGATGACTATCCGCAACCATTTCTCTTTTTCTCTCAGAGGAGCATAGGCGACAAAATAGCCTTCCGGCCACCACTCCAACTTCTCTCCCCACGGAAGGTCGCGCACAGAGCCCTCGCGGGATAAAGAAGATATAGCCTCTTTTATTAACGCAATTATATCATCCTCACGACGTTCTCTCGGGAAAAGTGTCCTGTAAGTACCTTATTGACGGAGGGCTGCTAAAGTGAATTTATGTCTATTAAGAATATGTTCGATTGGGATATCGTCAACCCCTCTAGGAGAAGCAATTCCTGTGGGTTGAGCAAGGCTCAAACGCTCAAGCCAACTTATAAATTCACGAGAATATTTATACCTATTAGGCGATTTTTCTAATTTCTTCAACTGTCTTATAGCAAAATCTCGTGCCTTATCTCTTCCTCCCAGAATAAATCTCTTTATTCCCGAGGCATATAAGACAGTAGAAAGACTTCTCCAGCCGACAGGACTTTCGGGATTAAGTTCAATAATCCTCTTAGTCGCTTTCCAGGCTTCGTTAAGTTCACCTAAGGCAATTAATACGCTGCACAGATAAACCCAGCTGCGAGGATCATCAGGTTCAAGTTTATAAGCGAGCCCTCTGGCAATATCCAGGGCTTCTTCAAGTTCACCTAAAGCGAATGAGGTCTTGAATAGGCAAACCCAACTATGCGGCTCTTCGGGTGCAAGTTGAATAAGTTTCCCGGCAGCCTCATAAGCTTCTCTAAATTCACCTAAGATAAATGAGGTCTTATATACATTTATCCAGGTACCGATATTTTCAGGCTGAAGCTGGGCAATTCTTTTGATAACTACTAAAGCCTCTTTGAATCTAAGCAGGATAAATAAAGCCTGATACTGATAATTCAAGCTAACCGGATTTTCAGGAACCGCTTTTATAGCTTCTTCGGCCGCCTTCAAGGCTTCTTCAGGCTTATCCCAGATTAAATAGACTCTTGCCCTTATTCCGTAAGCCACGGCCTGACTGTAATTGAGGAATTCTCTATATTGTTCATATGCAGACTTGTTTATCAGCGCCTGGATATTCTGGATAGATTCCTGCGCCCATTCCATCGCCTGATTATAATCTTTTAAATCAAAACAAGTATCAGCCAGCATATTTAGAGTCAAGGGGTCTTTGTAGGCATGAATTTTATCATTATGAATTTCATATGCTTTAAGGAGTAAATCTAACCGTTTCTTTAATTTTGTTTTTGGTAATCTCTGTGCCCTCTCAACAAGTCTTTTTGCTTCTTCAGGGGTAGGCAGTGCTTTTCTTTCGGGATAAAACCGTCTTCTAATGCCTGCTTTCTTCTTTGCTTCGCAAATAATGGCTTTTGCCTGCGGCTTTGCGAACTCATCTTCGTCAAATCTGCTGCATATCCTAGCCAATACACTTAATTGTCTCTGTCTGCCTTTACAGCGAGCCAATATGCCAGGATGTTTACTATTTATATATCTGCGTAATTTATCTAAATTATCGACATCTTCAGATAACTCTTCTAATAAAATCGTCTTTATAACTAACTTTGCTGTCTGCTGGTTTATTCCTCCACTGCCTATATGGCCATTTATAAATACCGTCGTTGTATCGAGCCTCTCTGACGATAGAGGCTGAGGCGGTCCTATACCTATAGGCACTATAGGTATAACGGCTGCGGCAGGCGAGTAACCGGCTAAAGCCGAAGAAGAGAGGCTCACCACGGGCCTGTGCAAAGCGCTCTCCTCACCCACCTGCCGCAACCAGGTTAAGAATGTATCTACTTTTCTTTCAATAGACTCTGCTTGGAAGTGATAAATCTCAGTTTCACTTGCTTCAGGGTTATATAGATGCAATACTTCATGCCAATCAACAAACCATTTAACAGGAAGAACGAGGTAAAGGTATTTGTAGGCGGGATGAGGCTTAATGCAGCCATTCTTTACAGAGGAGATAGGCGTAGTAAGTAAAAGGTCTTCAGAGACAGGAGTAGCTCTTAAGCGGTTGCTTCTTGTGATGAAGCTTAAGATAAACCTTAGCGGCACCTCAATATGGTTATATAACCATAAGGCTGCCTTAATGGCTGAGGCAACACTCAAGAAAACAAATGCTGAAAGAATCCTTTCCTGATTACGAAAACTCTCTGCCTCATCAATACAGCCCTTTATGGTAAGAGCCTGCTCGGTCTCGAGAGTGGGCTTGAATGATGAAGAAACTCTTCCACGGATAAATAGTCTATGTTCCTGTTCAGTTACTAACGCCTTTGCTTCAGCTAAATTGGAAATACTCATCCATTGTGAAACAGGTTCATACTCCTCTTTGCCTACATTAAAACGGCAAGTTCTTGCCTCAACCTTATCAAAAATCTTTTGCTTTCTATGTCCTTGTCTGTCTATACTTTCCTTGCAGCTTAAGAAAAAGAGGGTATGTAAATCATTGGTTATGGGATACATTGACTCAATAAAAGAGCCTCTCCCTGCCTTCTGGGCAGCCCAACGCATCACTTCTGTTCCTCTACCCCGATGGGTATCCTTAATATCAAAAATATGCACATACAGTTTCATTTGATTCCCAGTTTCCCAATAATTTAACACAAACCCAACAAGCCTATCACCGACTACCAAAAAGGCCTTTAAAGGAGAAAGTTGCTTCATCTTAAGATTCGTCTTCTCAGACAAAACAACTTCCGTCAATGGTTCGCCTGCACTTTTCTCAACATCCCGTATTCGCATCCTCTCAGCTTTGCCTAACCCGCTCAATAGGTGCGCGGGAGAGGTTATTTCGAAAAGCCGTTGTAGAAAATGTGAATTGTTAAGCTGATTTGCAGTAAGTTCCTGGAGATGAATTATTATCTCACCCAATGCAAGAGATATCCTATCTTTCTCAAGAAGAAGCGCCACTCTTTGAGCAAAAATATCAATTAATTCAGGCTCTTGAGTACAAGCTTTCTTAATACACAATAACAACGGGTGATTAGTCCTACAGGGATGAACGCTCTCATCGTCTGCCAGATTCAACATTACATCAGCAACCATTGCCAATTTTCTGTGATTTTCTAAATCGATACTAGTAATGTAATCAACGAGCTCATCGCGCCTACCTTCCCTATCCATTTTTCTAATCTTAATCCTTATCCATAATCGATATAAAGATTGAAGGACTGTAGATGCTAATTCTTTTAATTTCCTTAGAAAGATTGGCTTCTTCTTTACCCGCCAGCGAATTATTACATCTGTGCCTATCTCTTCTCTTTCACCTTTATAATCTTTGTCATCTTTGGTTCTTGAGTCTATTACAACTTCTCCTTTACTGTCATGTATTGCCCTTCTGGCAAAGGCCCAGCCGGTCTCGCGGGCTTTGGTGGTATAATCGGGGTCGGATACCTTGTAAATTTCACCTTTAGGTATACCCTTGCCGTAATCTCTGATTAGAACTTCAATATAATTCTGCCTATGTTTTCTAACTATCCTTACCTTAAGCTCTGTCTCTTTATCGCTATCCTCTGATGCGTTTAGAGCGCCATGAATTGCGTTCTGTATGGAGGAAGCAAGTGAGCGCCAGTTACCGCGGATGATATACTGCCTTAATGCAGACATCTCTTCTATTTCTATTTTAACCAAGCAAGGTTTTTCAAGATCGAAATGTACAGTTCCAGCAGGTGCCACTAAACTAAATTCACATTCGGTAATTTTAAATGGCTCCGTATCTTCTCTGCTCATATATTTGCTCTGTACAAGGGCAAGGATTTCTTCCAAAAACTCAACGCTGTTTTTCTGCTCAATGGAATCCGTGCTTCTCTTTTCAATAAGGTCTATTTCGGCTTGCAGAATGGCCATTAATCCTTGAATCCGAGTTTTTAATTGCCCTACTAGATCTGGTATGTCTTTAATCTTAGGGCGAACTCCTTTAAATTTCTCTACCACATCTTTCTTTTTACCCCATTCTGTGCATAATTGGTTCAATTCTTCTAATGATTTTTTCAAGCCATCTTTTTTAAATCTTGCTTCTTCAAAACATAGAACTTTATATACTTTGTGATACATCCCGATTCTACGAAACTCTTCCACAATAGACATACAGAAATCAAGAGTTTTAAAAGTAGAATCCAATAGACTGCTTATTTCTTCATAGGTTTGGTCATCAAGATGGCTCTTTATATGCGGTAGTCCAAACAACCGTACATTGTCCGTTACACCCCGTGTAGCTTGTAGTAAATTTGGATAGTTTAAATATGTTGAGTGGTCCATACTCCTGGCAGCAATGGCGAGGCGTTCTTCGGTATCAAATCTATCTAAGTAATCTTTGTATGGGATATAGAACTCTCTGAGAATAGCAGTGGGGTCGTTGGAAGATAGTATCTCTTTAAGGTGGGTGATTTCTGTTTTGTTTAACCAGATTCTATAGGCAATGGGCTGTGAGCCTAAATGGACTGTATTGGAGCCGTTTTTGAATATTAGTATGGCGCTTTGACTATCAAGCATAAGGTAAGGCTGAAGCCAGAGGTTTTCTTGTTTCTTTCTGATTATATTAAACTGTCCGATTATCCTTCTTTCGTTTCCTTCTGGCTCTTGTGAGAGGCCGACTTTACTCAGGCCCTTGATAAACTCCTGAACGAAATTCTGGACATATTCGGGTTCTATATTGGTTATAAAGCGCTGTTCATTTTCTACCCCAAATTCTCTTAAAACATCGTTTAAAATCGCATTTAGGTCTTGATTCCGCGATACGAAATCGTCTTTAATCTTATCTCGTATGTTTTCACGAAGAGTGTGTTTCTCTTGGGATGTAAGCTTTGCGCTAAAACTTCGTATTGCTTCAAGAGATTTTTCCTCAAACCGCCACCCTGCTCTTTTACTTCTTGCATACAATATAGCAGAATATTCTATTGTATTTAGCAGTGGTTTTCGATTAACATCGCCCCAATTAGGAGGACATTTCTCTATATCTGGTAAACTCAATAATTTATTTTGGTAATCCTTGAAGTTATCTTCTGTTCTAAAGATTACTATTACCTTTTCTTTAGGATTAGTGGGCACAACAGTTATTGCGGTATGTTTTAAGGGGACGTTGCTCCACGGATGACCTTCAATTAAATACTTCCCTTGTTTTGCATTACTGATATATTTCTTTAAATTAAATGACGATTCTGGATTTATTACAATCTCACTTGTAATCATCGCTTCTCTTCGTGTCCCCCAAGCAGGAATTGGTATATCACGGTACCATTTCCATCCTCTTTCGTCTATTTCTCCTTTATTTCGTATCACATTGACTTCGGTTGATTCCTTGCTAACATCTTCTTTAGTCAACCCAAGCATCAGTTGCACTAAGTCAGAGCCCCCTCCAAATATAGCAAGCCCTCCTTCCAGCTCAGCAATCTTCCTAAAGAAAGGATCGATTTTGTCATCATCGAGTACTATTAGGCGTGGTTCTGAAGATGAGGTATACCAATATAAACCTGTTCCTTCTAAGTATCCTTCGATTGTCTCTCTTGCTTTAGGTGGTACATCAACAATGGAGGCGAGGGTGAAAGTATCTTTTTTAACCCATGCTCCTCTCTCAGATTTTCTTTTCTGCAGATAGCTAAGGCTTCTCGCTGCCAATAATACCAATAATACAATTACTATTGCAATTATGGTAAGAATAAAACTTATTTGATGGTGTGGCTTTAGCCAGTAATGAGTAATTAATCCTGCAACTACTACCAGAAAAGCTGAAACTACAAGTAACTCGATTAAGCTGAAGGCCTTAATCCTGTTCTCTGCTGAGTTACCTTTACAACTTTTCTGGCTCTCATTTAAGAACTCAGAAAGACTGTAACCTTGTTTACGCACAGTTTCTTCAAGTCTAATGTGTAAACTCTTTATCAGTCGTTCATCTCTAACTGTTTGCTCTATAATACTACTCATTCTTACAACATCTTTTACACCTCTTCTTAATTTCTCTTCAATTGATTTTCCTTCTGTATAAGGAAAGTGCCCATTTTTAATATTATCAATACGTTCATTTATTAACCTAAAGCTCTCAGTAAAACTATCTGGCAGCTTAGATTGCTTTTGAGTTTTTTCACTAAAAGAGAATTCATGCTTTGTAACCATCATAGGTGATGCGGGGTTATAAACAGCCATGCTGGCTACGGCAGGAGCTAGAACCTCGCCAGCTACGTCCCGTTGGAAAGAAGCTATTCCCCCATCAGCCACGGGTAGGTCGAACCAGCTCAATAATATAGCTTTCCAACGAGACACGAAAGAGGTAGCCCAGCTTACACCCTGCCGTAAGCAATGTAAAATCTTCGGTGAGTTAAAAAGCCTTGATGTGAAATAGAAAGCAACTATTATGGATAATATAGGTATAGTACCCGAAGAAATCAATGCAATCTCTGGTCTATTAGGTAGCGTTCCTACTCTACCTGCTGAAGCAAGGTAATGATAAAGACCAGCAAAGAAGATTATCACTAAAATAGCAATTATTGCCATAAAATAAATATTGACAGAACCATTACTAAATCTTCGAGGGGCAGTTTTTAATGAGCGTGTCAATTCTCTTGTTGTGTTATCTTTATTTTGCAGGAGCGCGTCTATTTTTTTAGCATCCCTGTTATTCTCTAATTCAGCCCAAATCTTTACAAAGTCTGGTGAATTATCCAGAATAACTTTAAGTCTTCTTTTATAAAACCAGTTAATCCAATTGTTTCTCAGATTATCTAAGAGCTCATCCATTCTAACTGCAAATTGACCCAAATTAGTGATATCGCCGGGATAAGATACAAAATAAGCTAAATTTTCGTCCAAGTCTTTAATATTCTCTCCTAAATATGACTTCATACCCAATCGCTTTAAAGCATTTGTTAATTCCTGGGAAAGTCTAAAACCTCCTAAATCATCATAATCGCTTAAGTCATAATAAGCATATGCCCATATAGGACTAATGCTTAATAATTTAGCGATAAAGTTTCCTCTCATATAAGACCTGGCTAATAATTCTTCTCCTAACTTCTGTCCGGTAATTTCCGATTTAAACGCACATAAATTAAGGAGCACGCCTTGCTTTCGTATTTCAATAGTTGCCTTACCTATCTCTTTATCCATTCTATAAAACTTACCAACTACAAGAGCGGCCTTACCTTCATCAACCCAGAGTATCTCCCACTTATCTTTTATATCCTGACTTAGCACCATATTCTTGGGTAAACCCTTCACCAAGTTTGGCTCAGGTTTAATTCTTTCAGGATCATCGCCAATATTCTCTGGCTTGACTTTCCTGACCATTCCCCAAACAAACAGAATACCGCTAATTGCCGTCAGAATAAGCAGTGATCTAGTGCCAAAATAATGGGAGAGGCCAGCGAAGATTGCAGTAAATAATAATATCTGGAGGGGACAGACTAAAATGTGTCTGTCTATTTTTAAGTGTAGTATTTCGTGTGGAAAGTCTACAATCTTTCCCAGGAGAGAATCATCAATAAAGACGACTTTTCTTTCTTGAAGGTCAAGATATGCAGTGGGGCGTTTATCAGAGAGGATGGAGTTTCCCCGTTTATCCGGGGCGCGTATCTGGTAGGTCAGAATTTCATCTAACCTTTTTCTTCCCATGATTGCCCGGATGAACAGTATCCCTGCAGTCATACCC